>JAQTSL010000028.1 GCA_028711355.1 Rhodoferax sp. | reverse complement strand
CTCATGCAGCCAGGCGTTCATGGCCAGGTCAACAATCGTCACCAGGGTGGCGATGATCAGCACAAAGGCGGGGATACGCACCTCGTCGGTGATCAGGCCGCGCAGTAAAGCCACCAGCACATTGGAGGCCACCAGCACCGCCAGTGTGGCCAGCCCCATGCCCAGGCCCTGGGTGGCAGCCGAGGTCACCGCCAGCGCCGGGCACAGTGACAGCATCTGACTGAACACCACGTTGTTGCGCCACAGGCCATCGGCCACAATGTCTTTGGCTTGACTCATTGGGGAACCTCCTGGAGCAGCGTTTGCCGGTTCGCAGCAAACAGCCGCAAACCGTCACGAATGATCTTGACCACGGCACGCGGGGTGATGGTGGCGCCGGCAAACTGGTCAAATGGACCACCGTCTTTTTTCACCGCCCATTGCGCCTCAGGGGGGGTGCCTAAAGACTTGCCGGTGAATTTGGTGATCCAGTCCGAGCGGGTCACTTCAATTTTGTCGCCAAGACCGGGCGTTTCAGCGTGCTGTAGCACGCGCACCCCCAGCAAATGACCCTGCGAGTCAATGCCCAGCAACACCCGGATGCTGCCGCTGTAGCCTTTGCCACTGGCCTCAAACGCAACCCCCGTTACATGACGGGCCTGGCGGGCGCGGTAGACCCGCACAGCGCCGCTATCCAGTGGCAGTGTCAGCGTATCGGCTGCGGGGTTGTTGTCATGGATGTCTGCCGGAATGACCTGCTCCAGCGAATGGCGCAGGTCTTCCAGGGCTCTTTGCTCGATTGGCGCTTTGGTCAAGCCTTGCGCTACTGCCAGCAACAAGGTAGCCACCAGTGAGAAACCGCCCAGCACCAGGGCGTGCTTGCCTCCCAGGCGCTCCAGCAGCGCAGCCACACCAGCCAGCCGTGTTGTGACCGGGGGCGCTACCGGTTCAAGCGGCACTGGTGACGATGAATCAGGCAGTTGCGTCATATGTGAATCCTGGGTTCGGTCTTGGATGTCAATGACTTGCCGCGCCAATTGCGACCAAACACGCGCGGGCGCAAACCCCGGTCGATCAGCGGCACCAGTGCATTCATCAGCAGCACGGCAAAGGCCAGCCCCTCGGGGTAGCCGCCCAAGGCGCGAATCACCCAGGTCAGCGCGCCAATACCGGCCCCAAACAACAACTGACCGTTGCGCGACACCGGCGAAGTCACGTAGTCGGTGGCAATAAAAAACGCCCCCAGCATCGCCGCACCCGACAGCAGGTGAATCGGCATCGACGCAAAGCGACTGGGGTCCAGCGCGTGCGACAGCGCCGCCAAAGCGCTCAGTGAAGGGAGGTGAGATATTCAAAGGGAAAAAGGCGAGATAAATGCGGGAAAAGGCGGGAAGACAAGGGAAGAAGATGGACGTGTCATGGAAATTACTTTCGTGTCAGGAAAATACTGGTTAAGCTGAAAAATCAGCCGTTGATGCGCTTTTCGAGCCAGTCCTGTGCGATCTCTTGAATCTGTTTATCGTCATCTGAGCTGACACCCAAGAAAGGCCGCGCATCAATCGTAACTTGGTGGGCGGGGATAGTCACCTCGCGCACTGTGGCCCCTTCGTGATTCTTGCTGGCGAAAAGGACACGACCAGCGACGCTGCGATACCTAACGGTTGCTTGGCGCGCTTTGACATCAATCGTCCCGCCGAGTTGCTGGATTGCCGCGTACTCGACGTTCGTTCCCCACGAAACCGCATACGCGCCTGCTGGCTGAAACCGAATACTGCTTCTAAGGTACCTCTCTAGCGTGAGAATCTTGTCTTTGTTTTTCCTCTTTCGCCCGGCATATGCTGGGCTCAATTCCTTCCAATGGGTACCGTCAGGCTTGACTTGATCTGTAAACCGTTGATCCGTTGACCTGACCAAATATTCTCCGATTTGCGGCATCAAATCATCAGTGCCTTCCTTCCCCAGCCGATCTAGCATGGCGCGAACTTCTGCCATCTCCACGGATATATCAATACGGGTTCCAGTCATGGCCTAAATCTCCTACAATGAATGCACTTCATCGGGTGAGACGACCGTGCCAGGCCCACCGACCCTACACCCGGAAGTGTCAGCGTGTGGCACCGCGCTGGCTTTTTTCTTGCCTGTCATTCAGTCACCCGCTGGTACAAGCGCACACCGATGCGCCAAGTGTCTGCACTTTGAGTTGTGCCTTGGAACAAGGTCACACCAGTCCACCCGTCGGTACCAGATTCAAAAACAGCCAGCGCCGGAACATCTTCACCTTCGATTGAAAACTGCGCCACATAGCGCCGTCGAACCACCGCCTTTTGTGCCGCATACAGCCACTCCAGGCGCACCCAAATTTCATCTGGCTCCAATAAAGCTTGAGCCAGCAGGCCCATAAACTGACCGCGATCGCGCTTGTCGGCCTTGAGATTGCCCTCTGCGTCCTCGAAAAGTTCCCGACCCACCACCAGCCGCTCACCGATCACATCCTGCACGATTGCGGGCTGATGAAGACTGGCACCCAGTGGTTCAAGAAAGGCCTTCGCATACTCTTCTGAAGTTAACCCTTTGGGCAACAGAACAGATGCTGGTAAATGCCTGGGCGGTGGCAGCACATCAGTTGGCCGTCTGTTGGGCAACCCTTCTCCGCCAGCGCTTCCTGGCACAGGAGGATCGGGCCGCTCGGGCGGTATCGCACTGCGCAGCCGCGCGCTACCTGGTGCATATTCAAACCCCGGATCAATGCCCTCTGGCACCCGAACCGTGCGCGGGCCGATCGCGCTGCGTTGACCAATGGTGCGATCCACCCACTTGATGGGTGGCGCTTGATCCGGGCCGCTTTTGCCAAGGCGCTGCAGATCGCGAGACCACAAACCGCGCACGGTGCAATGGCAACCCCATCCATTGGGCGGGAAATGGGTTTGCCACCATGGGTTTCCACGCTCCAACACCAAACCGTTCCAGCTCACATGCAATGGGCGCGGATGCTCAATCCAGTCCTGATGCACATACTGCCAATACGGCGCCGACTGCAGCTGCTGCCAGCGCCCCGCCGCGTAGCTGGTTGATAAATTGGTTTCATAGATCACCCGGCTGCGCCAATCACGTCCACCGTTGTAATACCACCCATGCGTAGCAACGATCTTGTCGAAATCCTTTCGAAATGACTCCAGCGTCCCGCCATCAATTGCCTTTTGCACCGCCTCCCGAAAGTCAGAGACGATGGCATCCCGATTTGCACCCGCCACGACAAACGCCCAGTCATGCTCACGCGTGTAAATGTCTGTCCATCCATCCGTTGAAAGATTCAGCTTGCGCTTGAAAAATGCCGACTGCTCAGCAAAGTCCAGCGACCCATAAACAGCGTCAGCCATGCAGCCCCCCAGCCTCTTGAAGCACCTCATAGCGCCCGGCCAGCTCAGCCGCCCTCAAAGCCTCGGCCATAGCAGCAGCATATTGATCCAGCGTCATCCCCGGTAACAGCAGTTCCAGGCCGTCACGGATATCCTCCAGCGACCCAGCCCGTTCCACCAGCGCCCGCACTTGGTCAATCCATCCAGCCACTGCCGGTGCGGTGGTGCGGCTTAGTTGCGGCAACATCGCCACCGGTGGTGGCAGTGCGGTGCCAGTAGGAAGCACCGCCGATGCAGCGGCGGTGCCCACAGGTGGTGGAACAATTGCAGCCTGGCTACCCAGCACAGCTTCCCCGCCCTCAGCCTGGGGAATACCCAGCGTCTCATGTGCCCATTGAACCGTAGGCCGCATGCCGATGGCCACCAGCTTGGGCAAGGCATCTGCATAGGCCTTCAGGTCTTCACGTTCCTGCGCGTTCAGCCGCAACTGTGGCGCCCGGCGCAAGCCATCTGGGGCCAACCCATTCATCGCCGCCACCGCAAAAACCAGATACCGACTCAGTGTTGAATTAAGCTGACGAATATCACCATCGCGCAAGTCTTTGCGAACCTCATTGTGGACATTGCCAAGCGCATTCGTACTGCTCTTGCCATCCGCGCCGCTGGTCAGCGTGCCGCCCAAAATCACCTTGGACTGATTCTTCTCGCACCAATCAATCATCAGCTCAAACGCTGCCGGGTCACCCGTGGCAGCGTCATGAAATTCCAGCAACATGCCCTCTGGAACAATGCCCGCCGCGTTGTGGCCAACGCCAACCAGGGCTCGCAACAGCGTTGCCTTGTCCTTTTCGCTGGCCGATGGCGGGTACTTACCCACCCGCAGCGGGATGCCGTAGATCTCCAGGAACTCGGCCAGGTCACCTACCGAGTAGTTCTTGAACAGATACGTCCAGACCAGTTGCCGGAACAGCGCCGAGCGCTCCAAATACCCGCTCTTCGCCTTGTGAATGTGAGTGATCCAGCCAAAAGGTTGCAGTGCCTCACCAGGAATGCCGTCCACCGCCCCGCCTGTACGCAGCCGCAGCTCTTGGCGATAGCCGCGGTACAGCTGAAACCAGCTCTGCGGGCGATGCGTGATGGTTTTTGGCATCCACCACTTGCCCAACCGAACCCATTCAATTTCGCTGCACGTAAACCCCTTGCCGATGGCGTCGGTTACATCAAAAAGAATGTCCTCAAAGTCGGGTAGGTCCGTCATCATCTCGGCCAGCGCGTCCGCATTGCGCTTTTCCACCGCACTCGCGTTCGAGGGCGGAACAATGTCCCACTCCAATAAGCAAGCACGGCGCCGCTTGCTCATCTCGCTGCCAATGTGCCCATCCTTTTCCTCCATGTCCTCGAAAAGGTCAGACTGCGCCGTGATGTCGCCCGTTTCCGCCTGGTCAAGAATCCGGGCCAGCTTGGACGGCGTCAGCCCACGCGTCGGGTGCGATTGCATCTCATGCTGCAGGGAGCCAAGGCGAGCCGTCTGTGGCTCCTCAAGATCGGGCAATGAAATGGGCTGGCCATCTGGGCCAAGAATGCGTGAAGTAGCCATGTTTTTATCCTTGTTGCGCCTCTACCAAGCCGCCTGCGGCTCAGGAAAACCAAGCTCATCGACGTCCTGGTCACCCTCACCAATGTTGTCAAAGCCCCGTGGCCGCTCGGTTGCTGATTCGTAGGCAATGGCCGCGCTCATATTCAGCGAAGCGAACCAACCCAGCACCAGCATCACGGCGCTGTCGCCGTGGCGCATCAGGTCAGGGTCTTTAACGTCATCGCGGCGCAATTTACTCACCATCGCTATGCCGTCGACCTCTTCAATGGCTCGCAAATCGCCGGCAATATCAGGGTCTGCGGGGATGTCAATCACGCCATCCCCAAATGCCTGCACCAGCTTGGGCATCCAGGTTCCATACCAGCCGCGATTGAGCTTGATCTGGTGCACGTGCGAATGGCCATACCTGTCTGCCGTGTATTCGGCCGTGGTTTCGCCAGAGCCGGTGGCATCCATCGCGCCACCACAGCGGTTGGGCATGCGGTCGATGGCGTGCCAGATGATCTGCATCTGCTGACGTGCCGGAACTTTGTGCATATCGATTGCTAGCCGGAGCTGGCGGCGTAAGCCCATGCCTATCGAGAGCACACCAAAAGAAGAAAAGTCCCGGTGCCGCGCGTAGTCCTGAGAAAACACGTGGCGCAAAGTCGGGGCAAGCCGTTTAAGCGCTGGGTCCAGATTCCGGAAAATCCAGTCCGCCGCCCAGGAATCGCGCTCAGCCAGGGGCTTATGCACAAAATCATCATCCAGCGCCAGGCGCAGCACGAACTCAGGCGGCAGCACCTGGGCCTGCTCAATCCAGATGCCTGGCAGGCACACACCATTGCCGTCGCGGGGTATCGCGTCCAGCTCCTCACGCATGGCGGCCTTGCGCACACCGTAGCCGTTGCGAATCTTGGCGTACCAGGCCTTTTTACCGTCATCCGTGGGCTGGCTGCCCTGCATGTAGCAAACACGCTCATACAAGCCATTGCCCACCGCATCGTCAAACGTCACGGTCACCACCGTGGCATCGGTGCCATAGCGCCCGGCCTCAATGTCCCGGCAAAACTGTGCAAACGGATTGTTCTTGCCGTTGTGCGAGCTGATCACCGTGATCTTGCCACCCCAGATCAGCAGCGCAGCGGCGGCATCAAGCACCCCTTGCACGTCCGGGTGAAATGCCGCCTCATCAATCACCACATGCCCCTGCAGCCCGCGAATATTGGCCGGTCGGCTTGACAGCGCGCACACCTGGAAACCACTGGCAAATCGAATGCGGTACGCCGTGATGTGGCGCGTGCGCCCATCTTCGGTTTGATCCTCAAAAAGGAACTCTTCCACCCCAGACACACCCTGGCCCTGCGCCTGGGCAATCACACGGGCAAACTTCGCGCAGTAGCCAATGGCCTCCAGGCCTTTTTCTTTGGTATCGCCGATGTAAAACACGTTGTCACCACCGGCAGACTTGCGGGCCGCCGCCACCAGCGTTTTATTGAGCATCGTGCCAAAAGTGATGCCCGTGCGCCGCCCCTTCGGAATCGCAATGATGGACTCCTGAAGAGCCGCCACTTGTGCCTGATGCAGCATCAGCACACCATCAGCTCGCGGATCGAATTTGTCTGAAATGGTGCGCACACTGGCGGGCAAGTCATCCCATTCCAACACCCGCAGGGTGGTTGCCAGCGGTTTGACCATGGTAGCCATCAGGCACCCACACCCAGGAACCTCTTGCGCCAGAAGTCCACCTGAGCATCATCCATGCCCTGGGCCTTGGCAACGCTTTGCAGATTGGCTTCTTGCTCAGCCAGCATCTTCTTGCGTGCTGCCTCTTCAATCGCCGCCCGCGCCTCCAGCGTGAACTTCTTCTGCGTGACAGATGCCTTACCGATCTCAGCGGCATTTTTAAACAGTTTGTTCACGTCAACGCTCTCGGGATCAATCTCCAAATCCACCAGCAGCTGAAAAATCCGGTCCTGTGTCATCCGGATCACCGCTGCGCCCAGCTTGTCTTCATCGTCTGGCGATGCATCCACCAGCGCGCGGGCCTGTTCATTGCTCATCTTGAGCTGCGCCATGCGCTTCTCAAACTGTGAGCCATAGCGGTGCAACGAAGATTTGGAAACACTCTCACCCTGCGCCTGCAGATCTGCGGCCAACTGCACATAGTCGCTAAAACCTCGCTTCACCAGCTGGGCATCAAGCCATGCTTTCAACTCTGGCGGCAGTGTGAGTACTTTGCTGCGCGGTGCCATGCTCACACCTGTGTAATGCGTGGGCGCGCCACACCGGCCTGGGCGTCAATCGTGTATTCCACAAAATCAATCCCGGTGCGCGTCAAATTCACAAACCAGCGATCAGTTGGATCTTTCTCAATATGCAACATCTCGCGCGCCTGCAGGTAATCGAGCTCGCGGTGTACCTCCTGGTGCGTTGCATCCCCATAAACGGACTGCACGATAGGCAGCAGCGCCTCTGTATAGAGGCCAACCGGCCGGCTCAAGTTGATCGCCGACAGCAAGTGCCAGCGCATGTTTTCGCGGCGAATCTTCGCCATGTCGATAGGTGAAATCAAGGCTTTGCTCCCAAGTTTTCCAGCGCGCGCTCCATGCGCAGCGCGAAGTTGTCAATGCGCGTCTCAATCGTGCCGATATGCCGCACAAAGTCATCGCGGCGCACATACTCACGCGCGGAATCCGTCTGATGCCGGCGAAACTCACGCTCCAGGTCCAACGTGGCCAGAGCGTTCTTGTCTTGCGCGCAAGCAATGGACTTCATCGTCTCGCCAAGCACCCTGAAGCGCTCGTCCTGGCGGCGATCCTGCTGAATGTTGATGATCTTGATCAGTGCCCAAAAGGCGCTCACAACAGCAATCAGAATGAAGATCAGATTGGTCAGATTGAATTCGACAATCATGGTGCGCTATACCAATCAATCAGTTTGTCAAGCCGGGTTCGGCAGGTCTCATACTGGGCGGCGGCGTCACTGGCCCAGTCTCCGATTTGTGTATCAGTGGCGAACTCGTCGCCGGGCGCGGTGCTACCCGCGTTATCTGCAGTGGAGGCAATGGCCCCATCCGCTGCAGCAGGGCTGCCGGTGGGCGCGAGCTGGGTGGACACACCAGCGGCGGTGCTGAGCACCCGAATAGCAGCGCTGCCAAGGCAAGCGCGGCCAGTAGTGGTAGTTTTGATGTCACGATGAGCATCCTTGGTGAGTTGATCAATGTGGGACTCAGCGCTGATCAGAGCGCCGGTCAGCGCGTCGCCCCTATCCTGCTGGGCCTGTAGCTGCTGAGTTGCGGCTTGCTGCTGGGCAGCCTGCTTTGCCAGCCAAGCGTTGTTGCGGTTGTGGTCACCCGCCCAGTAGCTGCCAGCGGCCAACAGCGCAATCAGCAGTGCCGGGATAAATGTGCTTTGGATCATTGCGTGGCTTGCATGGCATCCAGGCCAAGACACTGCTTTTGCAACCGCAGGCGGCGCTTCCACAGCCCGCTGCACGACTTGTTTTCCGGCGCAGAGCAATCCACATCGCCCACCATGCGCCAATCCAAAATCGCGTTACAAGCACCCACGTAATCCATGGCATTGAGCCGGGTGGCAATGGTGGACAAACCGCCCCGCCTGGCATAGCAAAAACCATCCTTCACCCCTGATTTACCCAGCCCAATGTTGTAGGCCAGGTTGACAAAAGCGTTGTACTCATACTGATGCAGCGGCACCTTGATGCAGTACCTCAGACCGGCCTCAAACCTCTGGACATCGGACAACAACCGGGCCAGAGCCTTGGTCGGCGTGGTGGTGTCGCCCATGTGCACGTCGCGGCCCGTAGTGCCAAAGCCAATGGTCGGTACAGCAATGCCTTTGGCCGGGTCAGGTATTGCGTTGGAGGTGTAGTACTCATCCACGGCAATGCCAACCAGACCAGAGGCTGTCAGTACAAGCACTGCGATAAGGGAACGATTTGGATCTGCCATGGCGCTACTGTGCCGCGCGCGCGCGATGCGCAATAAATGATGCGTATCAGTTATTGCCACAGTCAGCACCGCCAGAAACTGCAGGCCTACCAACCTCCAAACCTCACCAAGGACCAACCATGAAGAAAATGAAATTTATGCTTTTTGCCGTCGTAGCAATGATGGGCATCGGCATCATGAGCGGCATCACCGCTTGCGGCAAAAAAGACGAACCCGTCTCCTTTGCCACCCTTGAAGATGCCCGCGCCCAGGCCCGTGCCAACGGCGAATACAACGCCCAGCTCTACCGCGCCGAGAACCCGCGCTTTACCGACCACAAGATCGTCGCCCACGGTGACTCAACGCAAAGCCCCGAATGCCCTCAGGGCGACGGCTGGGCCAGCAACACCATCATGTCGGTCAACGGCAAAGTGGTCGAGAAATACAAGGTCAAGTGCTCGACCGTATCAGCCTCACTGTGCATCTGAAGAGGGGCACTGTCAGAACGTCAACAAGGTTCCATTCCCGCTTCCAAAACTCGCCAAATGACAAGCGTAGGTTTGTTTGCCGGGCGTGGCGATGTCATCCTGTCCATGGGCCTGGCGCTGCTGTTTGGCTGCTGGGCAGGCTGGCAACTGCGCGGCCTGTGGGAGCGCATTCGCAGGCGGACTGACAAGTAAAAATGATTTACGGGCGAAATCTGATAGACCTGAACGATTTGCAGACGGATACCTAGCGCAGCGAAGCAACAAGCGGCGGTAAGACGACACCGGGTGATGAGCCCCAAGTAATGCCGTCATCGGATTCAGAAAGTAGCCCACCCCAAAACCCAAGGAAACTGATGAACAAAATCCTGATTCAAGCCGCGCTGCTGATCGGCATGCCAACCCTGACCTACCTGGGATTCCTGGGTGGCGTTGAAGGTGCTCTGTACATGGTGAAATTCTTCGTGTGGGCGATATGCCTGCCCATCGGGCTGTTGGCGCTGACCCAGACGGCGCAGAAGAACATGGCAAAGCTGGCGCCCATCGGCAGACTGCGCCGCGTTGCGCAAAACATCGTTGTGTGGACTGTGCTTGGCGTAATGGTCTGGACTGGGCACATTGCCACGGCCTGCGCCTGGTGCTTCTACATGCTGTGCACGGCCATTGCATCCGAAGGTACGAAGAAACATCGGGCTGCAGCGGCCAGTGCAGCGTGCAGCCCAACAGAAAGTAGCCCACCAATAGGCAACGACCAATGACACACAAAACCAACGCAGCAGGAACAAACTGGAACACCGTTTTTTCCGAAGCCCACACCCGCGCCTTCAATGCTTCAGTAGCCTTGTCGCCAGCGCAGTTGACACCGCTGCACCAAGCGATCAGTGCCGCAGTTGTAAATGCGGATGACTGCGCTGGATTTCTGAAGCGATTACCGATAACACCTTTTTCGTCTTCGTCAGCTCTGCCGGAATCTGCCAAGATCGCCCGACCATAGTTGTACCCAGCTTAGCAATGAAGTCCAGCAGCAAGTGATTCACCACGCGTTGCGCACCTGGACTGCATTCACCCCACTGACATGACAGGTCACCCGCCAGCAAGAAGGCTGCTGCCTCTTGTTCGGCAACAGCATCGCCGCAGAGCATCACACCAGGTGCGTTCAGCCACGGGTGCGCCATGAACAGGTCATACATCAGACTGAACACCGTCTCGGCGTTGATGGTTTCATCGCTCATCGTCTTTCCCATCCTGGTGAAAAAATGCAACCACATGCCGGATGACTATGAGCATGTTGACGAAGTAATGGAATTGCTTCGTCGATGGTCAGGATTGCCTCACCAGTGCCGCATGGCGCATTCCCATCAAAGTCGTATCGCTGAACCACCACGTGGGTGAAATAGTTGTCTTTATTTGGCGAAGCGGGGTCGATCACCCTAAGCACCTGGGCATCTCGATACAGCCGAAGGTTGATATGAGACAACCGCCAGAACAACAGATCCATCAACTCTGGCCCGTCGTAGTCATCGGAATAGGCATCAGCAGCTTCGTCATCTCCGTCAAAATCTGTATCTGGCCGCCAACCTAGCGTGTGCAAATAGTCTTCACCACTGGGCCAGCTTGCTCCTGCAGGCCAAACAGCGCGCAAGGCGCGAACGCCCGCTGCGTGCCCCATATTGACCACCTTCAGCCACGTGGTACGTAGTGCTTCCCGGGTTTGATCTGACGGCACCAAGACATCCGAGAACACAAAGTCAAAGGACCTTGCAGGTGATGCGCTCATGCGCTGTGCATCGGTTTCAAAAAGGTCTAGTTCCATCTTGATCTTCTATTACCCATGCTTCGCTGTGGTTGGTGTTTCAGGCATGGCCTGACCAAGAAGAAATACCTCATAGCTGTTGCCTTTTTTGCGCCGAACGATATCGCCCAATTCGTGTGCGAAATACAGCACGTAGCGGCAACTCTCTGTGTCTGGTGCCGCCGCCATGTGCGGGTAAAGGGCGGTTTGTTTGATGCCTGGGTTGGCCTCAATAAACGGTTTGATGCCCTTGATGCACAGTTGATACATTGGGTCTGCCTCAGCAAAAATTGTCATGATCTTCTTGAAGATACGCCGCTCGTCAGCGGATGCATCATTGATGCCATAGGCAATTTTTTGCAAGAATCCTCTGGCGCTACCCCAATCACCCGATGCCACCATTGGGGCCAGTGTTTTAAACACCGGGTGCTCACTGACCTCGGTAATACGCGGATCACGATCACTGACAGGTTGTCCTTTTTCATCAACCGCCGTCACATAGGCACGTGGCGGTGTGGATGCCGTCGTTACTGGCACCACGGGTATCACCGGTTCAGAATACCGGCGTATGGATGATTGGGGGGTTACGGGTGGTGGAAATAGCTTCTTGATCAACAAAAGCGCAGCAGCAAAACCAATCACAACGAATAAGGCAGTCATAGTAATTCCTCCCTTTGATGAATATCACACCCAGTTACTTCCCGGAGCAGGGCGCCCTATTCCAGGCGGGCATTGAATCGTGTATTCGGCAATATCCACACCATCCCGCGTAAGCTGCAATAGCCAACGGCTCTTCTTTTCAGTCAGCGTGAGCAGCTTGGCCAGAAACAGGTATTGCAGTTCGCGGCGCACCTCCGTGAGAGTGGCATCTGGATATTCGCTGCGTGCGATGTTCAGTAGCGCGGAATCGGTGCTGGCATAGCGCGTGTCGGCGTGTAGGTTTTTTAAGAAAAGCCAACGCAGAGCGTCGTGCCGTGTTCGGGCCATCTGCAAGTCAAACAGGCTGCTTGATGAGTACCGAATGGGTAGCGCACCCACGCTCTTAACCGGCCTTTCTACGCTTGGCAGAGCCAGCCGCAGACGCGAACGCGCCAAGCGCTGTCTTGATACCGGACTGCACCGCCTCTGGTGCTGAATGAAAGTTGTCCAACAGGATACGGTCGCCCTCGGACACCGCGCGCGCCGGAGTTGCTGCAGATGCGCCGCCTGTGCGCTGGCCGGTCAGGATGTACGCGATGTCCACACCCATAAGTGCTAACGATGCCAAAAGTTTGGCGCTTGGCGCAGTCTCACCTGCCTCATAGGCGCAATACGACCGTTTAGAAACACCAACTTTCTTCGCCATATCGTCTTGGTTAAGACCAAGGTTTTGCCTCTCGGCTTTTAGTCGCTCAAAAAATAATTGCAGATTCATGCAATTTATCCATTCATATGTTGCAGGATCGTGCAATAATTCACTCACCTAATTTACTGACGTAGACAAATCAACCCCATCAAAGGCCAACACCATGCACCCTGAACAGATCAAGGCTGCCATTCGTATGACTGGAACCACCCCCACCAACGTAGGCCGCAGCCTGGGTGTCAGCCATGCGTGCGTCAGCCACGTCATCCATGGCCGTGGCATCAGTGAACGCGTGGCCCGGCGCATTTGCGAGGTCACCGGCCTGAGTGCCGCCAAGCTGTGGCCGGGCAAATACCCGCACATTGCCTGAACCCCTCAACCCACCCCGGAGCCTGCCATGACACGTTTGCATACCGACCTGTTTCCTGAAACCCTTTTGGTCAACCTTGACCAAGGGCACATCTTCACCACCTCGCGCAAAGTGGCTGTGCACTTTGGCAAAAACCACCAGCACGTTTTGAGGTCCATCAAAGCGCTGTTGCTGGAAATCTCGCTGTCCAATTTTGGACAGCCAAACACCATCAGACGGCTCAATTTTGAGCCGTCCACCTACACCGACAGCCGCGGCAAAACCTACCCCGAGTACCACCTCAGCCACGACGGTTTCAGTCTGCTGGCCATGGGCTTCACGGGACGCGAAGCGCTGGTGTGGAAGCTCAAGTTTCTTGATGCCTTCAACGCCATGGAGTCCGAGCTGTACGCCCGCACCCAACGCTTTGCCGCCGCCCTTGACCAGGTGCGCCCCAGCCTGCGACCGGTGGTGGACGGCACGGAGCTGGGTTTGAAGCGTGCGGCCATTGCAGCGCCGCTGGGCAAAAGCTGCGCTGCGGTCACATACCACCGTAGGCAAGCCCGCCGTTTGGGGCTGCTGGCGGAATGAGTAGATGCGCATCAGGTCTCCCTTAATAAATCATTCACAAAAGTGAACTGTACTTTAACCGCACTATGAATACATCACAACTCACCCTTGCTCAGGCAATTGAGCGCATCAACTTCCTGCGCCCCATCGTGATGACCGCCCGGGACGATGCATTCCAAAAGTGCCGCCCCGACCTCACCGGGCTGGCCCAAGCCCTGTTGCTGTATGACGACGGTGTTTTCACTGCCGAGCAAACCATTCGGTCCATGCGGGGAGTCCTGGGCATACCAGTCACACCCGAGTCGTTGGAGTTTGGGAGATTGCAGGCGGCGCTGTATCAGGGGCACTTCCACGGTAAAGCATCTGCGCCAGTAGTTGGAGACCACTATGCAGACTTGTAGCGCCAGGCGCATAGGTGCAGGGCACGCGCGTGCCTTGGGGCTGGCGGGCCAAGTCGTCACGGGCACGCCACCAGCGCACGCCAATATCGAGCAGCATGGCATCTTGATCGCGGTCAGCGCGGGCGTTGGTCAGCCACTCAGTCAGGCCAGCACCACGGGCATCAAGCACGCTAGAGATGTAGTTTCCCATGTCTGCGTCCAGGGCGCGATGTGCCTGCATGGTTTGCGCGCTGTGCAGAGTCAGGGCAACAAACGCCTGGTGCAGCAAGTCCGCGCCAAAGCGTTGGGTGAACTCGCTGTAGGCCACGGCCAGTGCCTCTTGAATGTTCCAGCTGCTGGGGTCGGTGGGGTGTTTCATGGTTTTTGCTCCTGGTTGAAAGTGGCGATGTCTGAACTTTGCACCCAAAAGCAGCAAAAGCGCATTTCCAGCTCGGGCATTTATTTAGAAGCCCATTTTTCCAATATCCAGGAGGCTCGCACATGACCGCCCGCCGCAACTGGAAACGGGTCCACCCCACCAGCACCATTGAGGCCCTGCGCCTGTGCAAAGAGTTTGCGCAAGAGAAAAAGAACCTGTCGGTCGAGCGCATTGCCGACCGCATGGGTGCCACCCACGACAGCCTGTACAAATGGCTGGCCACCGGGCGCTTGCCGCTGATCAGCCTGCCCGCCTTTGAGCTGGCCTGCGGCTGCCACTTTTGCAGCGAATTTTTGGCCACCACCGCAGGCAAGCTGCTGGTTGACATGCCCACCGGCGGCAGCGGCAGCACCGCCAGCATGGTCGAGCTCAACACCGGCTTTGCCCAAGCCCTGCAACTGCTGACCAACTTTTACGCCAACCCGGCCAAGACCGACCCGGGCGACACCCTGACAGCCCTCCCCCGCCACCTGCAACAAGTGGCCTTTCACCAAGCCAACGTGGTGCAGCACGCCACCCCCGAACTGGACTTTGCAGCATGATGAACACAGACGACATTACCTACGCCCTGGCCAAGCAGGTGCCCGACATTGCCGGGCGTGGCTGCACCATTGGCACCAGTTATGGGCAGATTGACATCCCCCCTGGGCGCACCGCTGACCAGTTGGCCGCTTACCTGACCCGCCTGTTGCAGTGCGAGCTGCTGGCCGCTGACAAACGCGCTGCACACGCTATGCGTGCCGAGCCACTATGAGTGCTGCACCCACCCCCGCCGCCCCGCCCAAGCTAAGCGAGCCAATCCGCAAAACCTGCCAACTGTTTCGCCTGCTGGCAGGCCACGAACTGCTGGGTCTGGCCCCCGGCGAAATTGCCAAAGGCCTGGGCGTAGGTGCCCCCTGGGTCAGCATCAACCTGCCTGCCATTGCCGCTGAGACGGGTTTTGTCGAACGCATTGATGGCACCAACCGCTGGCGCTTGGGCGTGCCCCTGGTGCGCATTGCCATGTCAGTCAGCACCGAGCTGGCCAGCGCCAAGCGCCGCCTGGACGAGACCAGCAACCGCTACCACGTACCCCTTTAACTCAACCCTGAAAGCCACACCCCATGAAACCCGGAAGAAAAGTCGCCCTCGCTGCCGAAGTTATTGATGTGCCGATGAACACCGCGCTGCTGGCCCAAGACTTCAGTGCCGCCAATGAATTGGCCCTGGCCACCGCCCAACAGGCCAGCGCCGTGCGCGCCGTGGCGCTGCAACTTGGCTACCAGTTGCCCGCCGACTGCACTGACCCCGACCTGATCCAGCGCGACATCAGCGCCAATATGCGCCGCAGTGTCGAGGCCTGCCTTGAGGTTGGCAAGGGCCTTGAAGTTCTGAAGGCTGCGTGCAGTTATGGCCAATTTCTTTCGCGGGTTGATGTGTTGGGCATTGATGTAACTGTGGCGAAGCGGTTCAGGCAAGCTGCCCGCAAGTTCTCAAAAGGTGCGTCAACGCACCTTTTGAAGGCGGCAGGAAATCAAACCAAGCTGTTTGAAATGATCGTCCTGGACGATGACCAAATCGAAGAACTCGAACTCACCGGCCAAACCGGCGAACTCGCCCTGGACGATGTCGCCACTATGTCGGTCAAAGAACTGCGCGCCGCCGTGCGTAAAGAGCGCACTGTCAAGCAACGCCTGGAGTCCGTCAACCAGGAGCTGCATGCCGAGGTGATCAACCTCAAGCTCGACAAAAAGGTGGTGGCCATCACCGACTGGCCTGACGCATTGGTGCCCGTGTCTGATCAGGTGGCCGCAGCCGGGCGCAAACTGGCGCAGGCTTTAAGCGAGCTGGAAACCTGCCGCATCACCATTTTTGAGAAAGCCGCCGAGCTGGCCGAAGACGATCGCGCCAGCCTGGAGGCTGCCCTGGGCCATGTGGCTGACGTGTACGAAGAAGCGTTGGCTAGAGCCGAGCGCAGCATTGGCCGCGAACGCCTGACCTTTGACAAGACCCTGGGCGCATTTTCCAAAGAAGGCGCCTGACCATGCGCGCCACCGCTTCCCCCATGGCAGCGCCCACACCAGGGTCGCCAGCAGCGCAGACCCTGGCGCTGCGCAAAACCTATTCGATTTCACTCTACGCCGTGGATTGCCTGCGCATTGGCATGGCCGGGCTTGATGCAACCACAAAGCAAGCCTACCTGGCAGCGTGCATGGAATCGTTGGCAGACATTCAGGAGGGCATTCAAAGTGTTTTCCCCAATGACAAAACCCTCGGTGATTGATGCCATGGCCGCCACCCTGAGCCCCGAAACACTGGCAGACCTGCTGACCCTGCGCGACGCGCTGGGCGCAGCCAACCCCAAGGGTGGCGTACGTGGGGCGCTGGTGCAGACCTTTGCCGCCAGCAAGGGCTGCAGCGTGCAAACTGCCTACCGCTGGCTCAAAGAAAACGTGGGCTGGGCCCCTGAGCGCAAGCTGCGTGCCGACGCGGGAAAAACCCGTTGCCCGGATGAGACGCTGCACTTCATTGCCAGCAGCATTAACGCCAGCGTGCGCAACACCGGCGTGAGCACCAAGCCCATTTGCGTGGCCATGAACATCGCAGCCCAAAACGGCATGGTGGTGAATGTGACTGCGGGGCGCATCAACACCTTGCTGCGAGCCAAGAAGCTTGACGTCAAAACCCAGGCCAATGCCCGCAACCACCAACGCCAGCGCAGCCTGTACCCCAACCATGTGCACCAGATCGATCCCAGCCTGTGCCTCATCTACTACATGGGCGGCAAGCAGTACGTCATACGTGAGGAAGAGTTCAACAAGAACAAGCCCGTCGCCATTGAGCGCATCAAGCTCAAGGTCTGGCGCTACGTGCGTTACGACCATGCCAGCGGTTGTATTGATTGCCGCTACTTTGAGGCCGCTGGCGAAAACCAGCAAAGCCTGTTTGATTTCTTGCTCTACACCTGGGGCAAGAGCGCCAAACGCGTCAGCCACGGCGTGCCCAAGATGCTTCTGTGGGACAAGGGCAGTGCCAACACCAGCGCGGGCATCCGCCGCCTGCTGGACGCACTGGGTGTGCACCATGAAACCCATGCCACGCACCACGCCTGGGTGAAGGGCGGGGTGGAAAACGCCAACTGGATTGTTGAGCGCCACTTTGAGAGCCGCCTGCGTGACGAGCCGGTCAGCACCATAGAGCAGCTCAACGCCAGTGCTGAAAACTGGGTGCGTGACTACAACGCCAACGTGCTGTTGCACATTGAAGCCAGTGTGCAGCGCGACGACGGCCAGCGCCATGTGCGTGATGATCTGTGGAACCTGATCGCCCACACGCCAGAGGCACTGATTGAGATGCCCGCCCCAGTGGTGTGCCGCCACTTCATGCGGGGTAAAGAAGACACCCGCCAGATCCGCGACGGGCACATCACCTATGTGCACCCCCAGTCTGGCAAGAGCGAACTCTACAGCCTGCAGGCCTGGGCCAAAGACTTTGCCAACGGGCAAAAGGTGCGCGTCAGCCCCATGCTGCTGGGCGACCGGGTGCTGCGCGTAGAGATTGACCGCTACGGCCAAGACCCGCTGCATGTGGATGTGACGCCAGAGACTGAGTTTGACGGATTTGGCCGCACCATGACCGCCACCGTGCTGGGCGTGGAGCGCAAAAGCGCGCCCCACACCGCAGCCATGGAAGCCAGCAAGATCATTGCCAAAACGGCTTTTGGTGCTGATGCGTCCTTGGCAGATGCCGAGGCCAAGCGCGCCAAGAACGCCAGACCCTTTGCCCACTTCAATGAAGGCAAAGGCATCGTGGCGCACAGCCACCTGGGGCAGACCGAGCTGCCACCGCGCCTGCTGCCAGAGCCGCAAGCCATCAAGACCATCGACATGGCCGCCGTGCGCGCCGCGCAAGCCGTGCGCACACTCACCCAGTTCGAGGCCGCCCAAGCCTTGGTGGCCCGTGGCATGACGCTCAACGCTGAGCTGGTGGCCACGCTCAAAACCCAGTACCCAGACGGTGTGCCAGAAGACCAGCTCGACGCCCTGCACGCCCGCCTGACGGTGCGCGGTGGCCTGCGGGTGGTCAACGGGGGAGCTGTATGACCGCAAACCCCATCCCAGTCGCGTCAACCACGTCCCAAAACGAACCAACAGGCCATATGAGCACCAGCATAGGTACACCCACCCCAAACAGCGCCAGCGAACTGCTGCGCAAGCTTGGCATTCCACAGGCTGATTTGCGCCGCGCCACCGGCCTGAGCCGCTCCACCATCAGCCGCCTGTGTGCCCGTGGCGAGTGGCCTGCCTTCAATGCTGACCCGGCCCGCAACGCCATTGAAGACTATCTGGCCCGGCGTGGCCTGACCGTAGAGCAGCGCCAAGAGGTGATGCAAGCACTGCAAAAGAAGTCGGCCCCATCGATCTCGTACACCGATGGGGCCA
>JAQTSL010000299.1 GCA_028711355.1 Rhodoferax sp. | reverse complement strand
ACGGTAGCGAACTGGCGTTTGAGGTTGAGCCATTTCGCAAATACTGCCTGACCAACGGTCTGGACGACATCGATCTGACGCTGCGCCACGCCGACAAAATCAAGCTCTTTGAAGCCAATCGCTTGGCACAAAAACCATGGCTAGCTCATATCATGCTTGCGTAGCAAGCTCTATTTTAAATAGCATATTTTCATGAAAATCGCAGTTCTTCCGGGTGACGGGATCGGCACTGAAATTGTGGCCGAGGCGGTCAAAGTGTTGCAGGCTTTGGGCCTGAAGTTTGAGATCGAATACGCCTTGGTGGGTGGCGCCGCCTTTGAGGCGCACGGCCACCCGTTGCCTGAGGGCACACTCAAATTGGCGCAGTCGGCTGATGCTATTTTGTTTGGCGCCGTGGGCGACTGGAAGTACGACACGCTGGAACGCTCGTTGCGCCCAGAGCAGGCCATTCTGGGTCTGCGCAAGCACCTGGGGCTGTTTGCAAACTTCCGCCCGGCAATTTGTTACGAGCAGTTGGTGGATGCCTCCAGCCTCAAGCCAGAGCTGATCGCCGGGCTGGACATTCTGATCATCCGCGAGCTCACTGGCGACATCTATTTTGGCCAGCCGCGTGGCCGTCGCAGCGCCACCGATGGGCACTTTCCAGGTACCGACGAAGGCTTTGACACCATGCGCTACAGCCGCCCGGAGATTGAGCGGATTGCACACGTGGCTTTTCAGGCCGCACAAAAACGCAGCAAGCGCGTCACCAGCGTTGACAAAGCCAACGTGTTGGAGACTTCGCAACTCTGGCGCGACGTGATGATCGACATTGCCCGCCAATATCCCGCCGTGGCGCTGGACCACATGTACGTGGACAACGCGGCGATGCAACTGGTGCGCGCGCCCAAAAAATTCGACGTGGTTGTCACCGGTAACCTGTTTGGCGACATCCTTTCAGACGAAGCCTCCATGCTCACCGGCTCGATTGGCATGCTGCCCTCAGCCAGCCTGAATGCCAAGGGACAAGGCCTGTACGAACCCAGCCACGGTAGCGCACCCGACATCGCTGGCAAAGGCATCGCCAACCCGCTGGCCACCATCTTGAGTGCGGCGATGATGCTGCGTTTTTCGCTGAACCAGCCCGAAGCCGCAGATCGCATTGAAGCGGCGGTCAAGAAGGTGCTGGCACAGGGGCTGCGCACGCCAGATATCTACAGCGACGGCAGCACCCGTGTCGGTACCGCCGAAATGGGCGACGCCGTGGTACGCGCGCTCTGACGCATTCCATCCTATTCAATGAAAGGGCAATGATGAAAGTCGGTAATCTGGTAGGTCTGGTGGGTTGGCGCGGCATGGTTGGCTCGGTGTTGATGGATCGCATGCAAGCCGAGGGCGACTTTGCGCTGATCGAGCCGGTGTTTTTTTCCACCTCCGACGCCGGTGGCAAAGCACCCGCCACGGCCAAGAATGAAACGGTACTGCAAGACGCGTTCAACATTGACGCGCTCAAGCGCTGCGATGTCATCATCAGTTGCCAGGGCGGCGACTACACCACGGCGGTCTTCCCCAAGCTGCGCGCCGCTGGCTGGGGTGGCCACTGGATCGACGCTGCCTCCACCCTGCGCATGCAACCAGACGCCGTCATCATTCTGGACCCGGTCAATCTGCCCGTGATCCAGAACGCCATGCAAAAGGGCGGCAACAACTGGATTGGCGGCAACTGCACCGTCAGTTGCATGCTGATGGGCGTCGGCGCACTCTACAAGGCCGGCCTGGTTGAGTGGATGAGCACCCAAACCTACCAGGCTGCCAGCGGCGGCGGTGCACAACACATGCGTGAATTGCTGACCCAGTTCGGCACCCTCAACGCCGAGGTCAGGGCGCTGCTGGACGACCCCAAGAGTGCCATCCTCGAGATCGACCGCAAAGTGATTGCCAGGCAGCGTGCGCTGTCGGCGTCTGAGACGACCAACTTTGCCGTACCCCTGGGTGGCTCACTGATTCCCTGGATCGACAAGGACCTGGGTTTGGGCAAGCAGCCAGACGAACCCGGCTACGGTACCTCACGCGAAGAATGGAAAGGCATGGCCGAAACCAACAAGATACTGGGCCTGGGCGATGCGTTCGGCACGGCTGCCATCCCGGTCGATGGTTTTTGCGTGCGTGTCGGCGCCATGCGCTGCCACAGCCAGGCGCTGACCTTCAAGCTCAAGAAGAATGTCCCCAGCGCCGACCTCGAGGCCATGATCGCCGCCGACAATGAATGGGTCACGGTCGTGCCCAATACGCGTGAGGCCACCATCGCCGGGCTGACACCGGTAGCCGTCACCGGCACGCTGACCATCCCGGTCGGGCGCATCCGCAAGCTGGCGATGGGCCCAGAGTACGTTGGCGCCTTCACCGTGGGCGACCAGTTGCTCTGGGGTGCGGCCGAACCACTGCGCCGTATGCTACGGATTTTGTTGCAAGCGTAAGGCTGAGACGACCCGTGCGCCCGCGCCGGTGTTATATTGACGATTTGGGTTTGTTCATGAACAAATCCTATGGTGCTTTTCAATTTCTACTGCCTCAAAAAATGCGGCGGTAACACCGGAGCGCACAAATTGATAGCTAAGCCTTCTCCTGGTCATCTGACCGCATTGGTAACAGCCGTGTTGCTTTCGATTACCAGCCTGCCTGCGGCTGCCCTGTCGCTGGGGCGCGTCACGGTGCAGTCTGCACTGGGCGAACCGCTTCTGGCCGAAATCGATTTTTTGGACATCAACGCCGAAGAGGCCACCAGCCTGAGCGCGCGCGTGGCATCGCCCAATACTTTTAAAGCCGCCGGGCTGGAGTACAACGCCGCACTGGGTAGCGCGCAGGCCTCACTGCAACGCCGCCCCAATGGACGTCCGTTTCTGAAGCTCGCCGGCGAACGCGTTGTCAACGAACCATTTGTTGACGTCATCCTCGAAGCCACCTGGAACAGTGGGCGGATCGTGCGCGACTACACGCTGCTGTTTGATCCGCCTAACCTGCGCAGTGCCGCTGTGCAGACGCCTGACAAATCACAATTGCCAGTTCAGTCCGCAGCACCCGCTGGCACAACCCCGGTCGCACCGGCAGCACCGGCCGAGCAAAGCATTGCCATCGCCAGCAAGCCAGTTGCCGCCGCCAAGCCCAAGGCAGTGGAACAACCAGCGGAACAACCAGCAGCTCAACCAGCAGCTCAACCAGCAGCACCCGCGCAACAGACCTTGCGGGTGCTGCCCGGGCAGACCGCCGGGCAGATCGCCGCCGCACACCGGCCAGCTCATGTGTCGCTTGACCAGATGCTGGTGGCGATGCTGCGCAGCAACCCGGACGCTTTCATTCATGACAACGTCAACCGTCTCAAGGCGGGTGCCATCCTGACGCTGCCGCCGCAGCAAGCCGCGCAAGCGCTTGCGCCCGACGAGGCAACCCAGATCGTCGTCGCCCAAAGTCGTGATTTCAATGAATTCAGACGCAAACTCGCCAACAACGTTGCGCCAATACCGGCCGCACCCACCAGGCGCGAAGCATCGGGTAAGGTACAGACTTCGGTGCAGGACCAAAAGTCGGCTCCCAACACGCCCGACAAACTGACCCTGTCCAAAGGCGCTGTGCAAGGCAAGTCGGGCGAAGACCAGTTGGCCAAGGCACGCAATGCTGCGCAGGCCGACGCCCGCGCCGCCGAATTCGCCAAAAACGTGACCGATCTGAACCAGCTCGCGGCGGCGGTAAGTGCCCCCGCCAAACCAGCAGCCGTACCCGCCAGCGCCAACTTGACTGCACCTGCATCCAGCGCCAGCGCACAAACACCAGCAGCTAGCGCCGTCGCGCCAGTACCCGCCATCGCCACGCCGGTGGCGCTACAGTCGGCCAGTGCCCCCAGCAAGCCGGCCGCATCCACACCCGCGCCCGCGCCTGAATCCGAGTTGATCGACACAGTGCTGGCCGACCCGCTCCTGCCCGCAGGTGTGGCAGCCCTACTGGCACTGCTAGCGGGACTGGGCTTTTACAAGGTCCGCCAGCGCAAGAATGCCATGGCGATCGACTCTGCCCGGACTGAAAGCGGTTCGTCCAAATCGTTCTCCGGCACCGCGTCAGGCCCAAGTATCGATACCAACAACAGCTTGACCCGCAGCCCAGCGATGGTCTTTTCGCCCAGTCAACTCGACGAAGCCGCCGACGTGGACCCGGTGGCTGAGGCCGACGTTTATCTGGCCTACGGGCGCGATCTGCAGGCCGAGGAAATCCTCAAGGACGCGCTGCGCAGCTCGCCCGAGCGCTTGGCGATCCACGCCAAGCTGGCTGAAATTTACGCCAAACGCAAGGACGCCAAGGCACTTGAAGCGGTCGCAACCCAGGCTTTCAACCTGACCGATGGCGCGGGCCCGCAATGGGAGCAAATTTGCGAACA
>JAQTSL010000298.1 GCA_028711355.1 Rhodoferax sp. | reverse complement strand
GATCGGCACAACTGCCGGCGCCGAAGCCGCCGAAGCCGCCGAAGCCGCCGAAGCCGAAGCAGGCGCTACCGCCGCAACAGACGCCAACGCCGATGCAGGCTCTGCCGCAGGCGCCGCCACCTTGGGCGGGTCGATCATGGCTGGTGGCGGTGGGGCTTGGCGCAACGCCAAAGTTTGCCCGCCATTTTGGGCCAGCCACCACGCCATGGCAGCGGCCAGCAACAGAATACCCAGCAACGCCAGCAGTGCGTGTTGGGGACTTCTTTTTTGGTTTTTCTGAGCGCCGGTTCGCGGCGAGGGCGCCGCTGCCACCGGGGACGGTTCATCGATGGGCGAGGGCGCCGCAATCTGGGCCGGCACCGGCACACCGGGCGGCGCTGCAATCACATCGAGTCGCGTCGGCGCGGGCGGGCGTGACGACTTTTGCATTGCAATCACCTGCGACAGCAGGGCATCAAAATCAACGTGATCCAGCAGCACCGGCTGAAACCCCGCCGCCACCGCCAGCGCTGCCAGGTCTTTGCGCGCAAACGGGAACAGTATGGAAGGCGCCACCTGCCGCACAAACCGCAGCACCTGGTCTGCGTCAGCCAGATCCAGCTCAAAGATGCCCGCCTGCGACACCTCTAATATAAATACATTCTTTCCTTCCAGCCTGGCATGCATGGAGATGCGCAACACACACTCCATCGCACCCGGCCAGGCAGCATGGGCCTCGGTCTGCATGTCCACCCCGATCTGGGGTGACAACGCTACCTGCGGCAAGCTGGCCATGTGCGGCACTTCAATTGAAGCATTCTTGAGGTAGATGCGGACAATTTTGTAGGGCAGGGCGGAGCCCGGTGCGGCTTGCAAAAGATTCATGAAATTGGGCATGGACTTGCTTAACGTGGCTCGTAAATGGCCGCAAAGTCTTGCTGACCCACAGCGGTGCGCACATCCTGCAAAGACAGCGCATTGGGCGAAAACTGGTAGTTGTTGCGTCGCAAGCTGATTTTGCCAGACCAACCTGGCGCCACTTTGCAAACATAACGGCCCAGCTTGTCGGTGCTGCTACAGCGTGCGGCAGCGGCCGTGACCTGCACATCGGGCAGCGGTGCGCCAGACAGCAGCACGGTGCCGGTAACCAACAGCTCTGCCGCCGCAGGCACAACAGGCGCCAGCACCGGCGCGGGTGCGGGCGTGGTCGTGACCGTGGCGACCGGCGTGACAGACGCTACCGGCGCAGCCGCGGTCACAGGTGCCAAAACCGCTGGCGTCGCGGTAGTTGCATTGGCCGCAGTAGCCGCTGGCGCAGCCTTAACCGGTACAACCTTTGCCGCGGCCGCCGCAGTCGGCCTGCCCGTAAAAGGCGCAAAAGGGGACGCTACCCTTTTTCTTTGAGGAAAAAGGGTAGCGTCCCCTTTTGCCCCTAGCGGTTTAGCCACCACCACCCGGCCCGTCGCCAGTGCGCTGCGCATCTCTGGCGGCGGCTCGGCCACCCGAATCGCTTGCGGCGTCACGTCAAACGCCTCCACCGCGCCCGTACCAAGCTGCCCCTGGTTGTTGGCGCCCCAGGCCCAAATCGAGCCGTCGGACAGTTGCGCCACACTGTGTTGCATACCCGCAGCCACGGCAATCGCCTTGCGCGGCAAGTGGCCAACCGGCTGTGCCTTGAGCACCGGGCGGGTATGCCCCTGGCCCAATTGCCCGCTGCTGTTGTCGCCCCAGGCCCATACCTTGCCGGTCGCGTCAATCGCCACAGAATGCCGCCCGCCGACTGCCACGGCGCGCCATTGCCTGGCTGGCAGCTTCAATTTTTGTGGCTTTTGCACGACAGCGGGCAAGCCTGGCTGCACCTGGCCAAAGTGGTTGGCGCCCTGGCCCACAAGCTCGCCGCCTGGCAACAACCGCAAGCGATGGTCGGCACCGGCCTGCGCCAGCGCCAGCCATCCGCCCAACAACAGACACAGGCACGCCTTCGCGGCGCGGGCGCTGCGCCGAAAAATCGCCAAGCGTTGTCTCCCGCCAAATTTATTAACAAACATCAAAAATCCGAAACAGTGTGTAAGACGGGCGCAAGTGTGCATTAAGGGACCAAGAAACTGTTAATGTAACGTTGTCATTGCGGGCCACGACCCGCAATCCATGGTTCCAAATGCACTGGATACCGGGTCGAACCCGGTATGACAACCTGTTGCTTCACGTTAACTGGAATGAACAGCCTCTAAGGGGTCGAGCAGTAATAAGTTGGACAAAGTAGGCCGTGATGGCGGGCGGCAGGCTAGGCGCAAAACGCGCACCGAAAAACGTGCCGAGCGCTAGCAAGGCAGCCATTTGGCATCAAAGCGCGCCTGCGCTAAACTGACTGCCATGCCTCACCCCCGCCCGCACCGCCACAGCAAAGCCTTGCTCGACCCCAAAAACGACTTCGTTTTCAAGAAGCTTTTTGCTGGCTCACCGGCGCTGTTGGTGGCGTTAATCAACGCGGTGCGCAGCAACGACACGCCGGTCGAATCAGTGTTGGTGCTTAACCCGTTGATCCTGCCCGAAGAGCTGAGCGGCAAATTCATCGAACTTGACATCCTGGCGCGCGACCGCGACGGTCGGCGATTCAACATCGAGATGCAGGTCAACCGCTACCGGGCCTATAGCGCGCGCAGCGCCTACTATCTGGCCCACACGCTCACGCAGCAGCTTGAAGGCGGACAAGCCTACGAGCAGATTCAGTCCGCCATCGGCATCCACTTATTGGACTTTGAACTCTTTACCGAGCCTGCACATCAAAACCAGGCGGTGTGGTGTTTTGAGATGCGTGACCGTCACCTGCCCGAAGTCAAACTCGGTGACGAGCTGCAACTCAACATCATTGAAATGCCCAAAGCCGACCGGCTTGGGCTGGCCCAGCCGGCACTGGCTGCGTTGGTTACCTTTTTTAAACATTGGCAAGAGGAAAAAATCATGTCTCAAATCGCTTACGCCCCGGTTCAGCAAGCCATGGACAGCCTCAAAGCCCTGAGCGCTGATGATGAAGTGCGACATATGGCCTGGGTACGTGAACGCGCCCTGAGCAAAGAGCGCACTGAAAAACGTGCCGAGCGCGAGGAGGGCAAGATCGAGGGCAAGATCGAGGGCAAGATCGAAGGCAAGATCGAAGGCAAGATCGAAGGCAAGATCGAAGGTGCGGCTTTGGTGCTAGAGCGGCTACTGACCAAGCGTTTTGGCTCCGTGCCCGACGACATCCGCATCCGGCTTGGCAGAGCCACCACTGAACAGGTTGAACGCTGGTCTGATGCTATCTTGGATGCGCCTAGCTTGGCGGCGGTTTTTGCTGACCACTGACACCTGTCAGGCGGGGCAAATTAATTGGGTTCTGACCCCAATTGTTCGGATGATGAAGTGCGACATATGGCCTGGGTACGTGAACGCGCCCTGAGCAAAGAGCGCACTGAAAAACGTGCCGAGCGCGAGGAGGGCAAGATCGAAGGGAAGATCGAAGGCAAGATCGAGGGCAAGATCGAAGGCAAGATCGAAGGCAAGATCGAGGGCAAGATCGAAGGTGCGGCTTTGGTGCTAGAGCGGCTACTGGCCAAGCGTTTTGGCGCCGTGCCCGACGACATCCGCATCCGGCTTGGCAAAGCCACCACTGAACAGGTTGAGCGCTGGTCTGATGCTATCTTGGATGCGCCCAGCTTGGCGGCGGTTTTTGCTGACCACTGACACCTGCCAGGCGCAATTATTCAAATTAATTGGGTTCTGACCCCAATTATTCTGACCCCAATTATTCTCCAATTATTCCCGGGTCGAGCCCGGGATGACAGCATCGTTTTTTCACAACGTTCAAAAACACGCCAAACGCGACAAGCCGGGCGTTGCTGACTGGCGGCGTATCAGTGCAAAACAGGTAGTTTCGATATGAGAATTTTCAAATTGGTGTGCTATAAATAGGGATACGATGTGAGTAGTAGCAAGAGTTCTGTCTGCTTGGTTACAAAAGTGGAGTGTTCCAAAATGTTTTTTTCTCAAAGGCGTACCGTGAAACCTAATTTTCAACTGAGCTGCCTGTCCCAAAGTCTGGGCCTTTCACTCCTGTTCATCGCTTCGGCCGCCATCGGCCAAACCACTCCACCAAACGCCGGCTCGCTGATGACCACCCCAACAGCGCCCCCCGCAACGCCCCCCAAATCCCCCACGCTAGATGTCCGACAACCCATGCGAGCGCCCTTGGTGGTGCCGGGCGGCACCAAGGTCACGGTAGCCAGCTTCAAAATTACCGGCAACACCGTCTATTCAGAAGACCTGTTGCAAGCCCTGTTGGGCGGCTACATTGGCAAGCAGCTTGACCTGGCCGACCTGGACCAGGCCGCTGCGCAAATCAGCCAATACTACCGCCGCCACGGCTACTTTGTGGCCCGCGCCTACCTGCCAGCC
>JAQTSL010000297.1 GCA_028711355.1 Rhodoferax sp. | reverse complement strand
GGGCGGTGCCAATCGGTAAAGCACCAGATAGCCGCTGTCGCCAAAGTCGATCAACCATTCCCGAAAGCTGTGTTCCATCTCGGGCACAGGTCGACCAACACCAGGTTGCTGGGCCAGCAGTTTCACACCAGCGCGAATTGACTTCACCGCGCGTTGTGCCGCATCAAGGTTTTTGCTGGCCAAAAATCGGTACAAACGCTGCAGATCCAGCAGCGCAGGCGGTGACCAAATCACACGTGGCATGGTGGGGGTTCCACGTCTTGCCCAGCTTCAAGCTTGGCCATCCAGGCATCGGCCTCTTCCAGCGTCAAATGCAATCCCTTGGCTTGATAAGCCTGCCATGCGGCAACGGCATCCTGCTGCAAACTGTCGCGCTGTTCTTCGCGCTCAATGTACTGTGCAATCGCCTCACGCATCATCCAGTGGGTGGTGCGACGCCGCGACGCAGCCAGGTTTTCGATGCGGGCGCGTGTTTGCGCATCAAGTTTGACCGACATGGGTTTGGTAATACTCACAGTCATGGTGTTTTCTCTTGAAGTTAGTGACTAGTATTACCTTACCATACTTACAGCATGAAAAATCCTGGCATCATGTCCCGGCCAGCGCCACATCTGGCATAGCCGCTACCTGTCCCAGTTGCCCAATTTCTTGCATCGACAGCACCTTGCCCACGTCGAGCAAAATCACAAACTTGCCGTTGACCTTGGCAATGCCTTCAATGAACTCGCTGCGAATCTTGGTGCCAAAGCTGGGCGCGGGCTCAATCTCTGTGACGGGGATTTCCAGCACGGCTTGCACCGAGTCCACCACAATGCCCATGTTCTGGTGTTCGCCCTCTACCGCCGTGGGCACCTCCACAATCACGATGCAGGTGCTTTTGATCACCGGCGTGCTGGGTTTGCCAAAGCGGTTGGACAAATCCAGCACCGGCACCACCGCGCCGCGCAGGTTGATGACGCCGCGGATGCACGCGGGCATCATCGGCACTTCGGTCAGGTTGGCGTACCAGATGATCTCTTTGATGCACAGAATGCCAATCGAGAACATCTCGCCGCCGAGCATAAAAGTCAAGTACTGTTTTGCCTCGCTAGCGCTTGCTGCACTTGCCTGAGCAGCTACAAGTTTTGCATTAGTTGGAACAATGTCGTTCATGATGTACTCCTGATCAGTTGGGGACAGAGCTAAAGATCTGTCCCGCAAGGTTTAAATGAGTTGGGGACAGAGCTAAAGAGCTGTCCCGCAAGGATTTAGTTAAAACTTGGTGAACTGGGTTTCGTCCAGATCAGCGCTGGCCGTGGCTTTGGGCGCGGGTTTGGCGCTGGCCGCAGCTTTGGCGGGTGCTGGTTTTTTGCTGCTGGCGCTGCTCTTGCGCACGGCAAAGCTGCCACTGCTGCTGCTCGCACCGTCGAGCTTGAAGAAGCTCATGGTGTGTTGCAACTGTTCAGCCTGGCTGCTCATCTCTTCCGACGTGGCGGCGAGTTCTTCGGAGCTGCTGGCGTTTTGTTGCGTGGTGGTGTTGAGCTGACCCACCGCGCTGTTGATCTGGCCGACACCACTGCTTTGCTCGGTGCTGGCCGCGGTGATCTCTTGCACCAGGTCGCTGGTCTTGCGGATATTGGGCACGATCTCGTCGAGCAGCTTGCCGGCTCTTTCTGCCAACTCCACACTGTTGCCGGCCACTTCGCCAATCTCTTGTGCCGCCACCTGGCTGCGCTCAGCGAGTTTGCGCACTTCGGCGGCCACCACGGCAAAACCTTTGCCGTGTTCGCCCGCGCGGGCCGCTTCAATGGCGGCGTTCAGGGCCAGCAAGTTGGTCTGCGCCGCAATGTCGTCGATGATGCCGATTTTTTTGGCGATCTGCTTCATGGCGTCAACGGTGGCCTTGACCGCCTCACCGCCGTCAGCGGCATCTTTGGCGGCTTTGCTGGCCATGCCGTCGGTGATCTTGGCGTTTTCGGTGTTTTGGGCAATGCTGGATGTCATTTGCTCGATGGAAGCAGAGGTTTCTTCCACGCCTGCCGCTTGCTCGCTGGCGGCCTGGCTCAAGCTCTGCGCGGTGGCGCTGACCTCTTCAGACGCACTGGCCAAGGCCTGCGCGCCGCCGTTCACGTCGGTCACTACCTGGCCAAGTTTGGTGATCATGTTGCTCATGGCCTGCAGCATTTGGCCGGTTTCGTCTTTTGAAGGGTTGTCAATACGCACCGTCAGGTCACCATCGGCCAGGCGATTGGCCACGTTCAGTGCTTGGTTCACCGGTGTGGTAATCGAGCGTGTCAGGAACCAGGCAATCAGCGCACCCAGAGCAATTGCTATGCCAGCCAGCGTCAGCATCAGGGTGTGCGCCGAGTTGTAAGCGGTTTGCGCTGCCGCGTAGTCCATTGCCGTGTCCTGCTCTTGCAACAGGATATTTTCTTCCAGCAAGTCTTGCACTTTTTGCGTTGCGGGTGCCGCAGTAGTCATCAAAAATTGCACAGCTTCCTCGTCTTTACCAGCGGCATCGAGCTCTAGCACTTTGTCATTCAAGGGTGCTGTTTCGGTAATTTGGGCTTTGAGCTTGACGCGTATTGCCTTGCCTTTTTCGCTGGTAGCAGTCTTGTCCAATTCATCAAATTTGGCAGCATAGGTTTTGCGTGCATCGGCTTGCTTGGCTCGCTCGGCTGCAATAGCGGCGGGGTCTTTCAGCAACACGATGGTGCGCATCACGCGCGCCACGATGTGAATTGAGTCCGCCATGTCGTTATTGAGCTTGATCTTGTACAAATTTTCTTTGACGATGCCGTCAAGTTGATCCTGCACATTGGCCATGCTGTTGATACCCACCACTGCCAGTGCAGCCATCAACGCCAGCACCACCGCAAAGCCCAGCGATAAACGCAGGCCAATCTTCATATTTGCAAACATTTCAATACCCCTTTAAAAATCGATTGATCGACCTAAACCCAAGTAAAACCACGACACTTTTTATAAGCTTTTTTAACCTCTGGCCCTTATGTATATTGCGCTGGAAGCTATCAAATAAATATTGTTCAGGCTGCTTCATGCTGCACCTGTCCACCTTTGGCCATCGCCTGGCGCACCAGTTGCGGCACGTCCAGAATCAACGCCACGTCGCCACTGCCCAAAATGGTGGAACCACTGATGCAGCGGCTTTGCGCAAACATCTGGCCCAGCGGTTTGATCACGGTCTGAAACTCGCCCAGCAGGGTGTCCACCACCAGCCCGGCCTTTTGCCCGGCGTGTTTGAGCACCACAATGTTTTCGCCCTTGGCCGGTTTGCCTGGTACCGAAAACAGCTCACGCAGGCGGATGAAGGGCAGCACCTCGCCGCGCAGGTTGGTGTAGTCGTGGCCTGGCTCGGCGCTGTAGGCCACGCATTCTTCAATCATGTCCAGCGGAATGGCATAGACGGCTTTGTCAATGCCCACCAGAAAGCCGTCGATGATGGCCAGCGTGAGCGGCAGGCGGATCGACACCTGGGTGCCCACGCCTTCGGTGCTGGTGATGCCCACCGTGCCGCGCAGCGCGGTGATGTTGCGCTTGACCACGTCCAGCCCGACACCGCGGCCAGACAGGTTGGTGACTTTTTCTGCCGTAGAAAAACCAGGCTCAAACACCAGACCATAAATGTCTGCGTCGCTCAAGTGGTGGCCGGCTTCGACCAGGCCGCGCTCCACTGCCTTGGCCAGGATGCGGTCTTTTTTCAGGCCGCCGCCGTCGTCTTCAACCGTGATGACGATCGAGCCTGAGTCGTGGAACGCGTTGAGCTTGACCAAGCCTTGCACCGGCTTGCCGCGCTGCTGGCGAATGTCAGCACTCTCGATGCCGTGGTCCATACAATTGCGCACCAGGTGCATCAGCGGGTCGCCAATTTTTTCCACCACGGTTTTGTCCAGCTCGGTGTCTTCGCCGTCAATCTGTAGCGCAACGTCTTTGCCCAGGTCACGCGACACGTCGTGCACCACGCGCTGGAAGCGGTTAAACGTGGCACCGATACGCACCATGCGCAGTTGCAGCGCGCTGTCGCGCACTTCTTCCACCAGCGTGGCCAGTTTGGAGGTGGATTCGGTCAGCTCGATCACCTTGGAGCGGTGCGCAATCAGGTTCACGCTGGCCCCGGCAATGATCAGCTCGCCCACCAGGTTGATCAGGCTGTCGAGCTTTTCGGCATCGACGCGGATCGATTTGCTCTCGGTCGCTGCGGTTTCCTTGACCAGCTTTTGTTTGGTCAGCGCGGCCTCCACCACCTCGGGCCGAACTGAACCCTGCTCCACCAGAATGGTGCCAATCGGTTTGGCCAGCGTGTCGGCTTGTTTGTCCAGCGCCATGTCCAGCTCTTTTGGGGTGAGTGTTCCGCAGCGCACCAGCATGTCGCCCAGGCGCGCCGGCTCGCCCGGCTGCATGCTGATCAAGCTGATGTATTCCG
>JAQTSL010000296.1 GCA_028711355.1 Rhodoferax sp. | reverse complement strand
GCATGAACACGACGCAACGCGACGAATTGCTCGAGCTGTCGGTGCATTCGCTGCCGGTTCCGGGGGGCGCGCAGGGTGCGTCGCAGTTGCATGGCCGTCTGAAGCTGCTGGCCATTGCGCTGCTCTGCTCGATGCCGTTTCTGCTGGCTTATTTTGCTTTTTACGTGGTTCGACCGCACGGTGAAGCGTCGTTTGGCGCGCTGATCGTGCCGGCGCGGGCCATGCCGCAGGCAATTGCAACCACGCTCGATGGCGCCGCCGTGCCGTTGACCACACTCAAAGGCCAGTGGTTACTGATCAAAGTCGATGGTGGCGCCTGTGTGCAGGACTGTCAGAAGCAACTGCTGCTGCTGCGCCAGCTTAGATTGACGCTGGCCAAAGACATGGAGCGGGTGGACTGGTTGTGGTTGATCAGCGACGCTGCGCCAGTGGACGCAGCGCTGCGCGGCGGTTTGCAGAAGGACCGGGCCAGCGTATTGCGGCTGGCGCCGCAGACCTTGCAGCAGTGGTTGGCGCCGACCACCGCAGGCGCGTTGCAGTCGAGCATTTTTGTGGTCGATCCGATGGGCAACGCGATGATGCGCTTTCCGGCGCAGATGGACACCGCGGGGGCGGCCAAAGCCAGGCGCGACCTAGAGCACCTGCTGCGGGCCTCTTACGCCTGGGATGCCCCCGGGCGGTAACGGATGCCGATGAATCCCCAAGCACTTTATGACTGGACCCCGCTGGCTGGCCTGCTGGCGCTGGGAGCGGTGATCGCGCTGGGCCCACTGGCGTGGGCCTGGCGGCGCCATGCGCACGACGGTGCCGCCCGCAAGTGGCACGCGCTGCGCGTGCTCACCCTTTTTCTGACCTTTGATTTAGTGCTGTTTGGCGCCTTCACGCGGCTCACAGACTCCGGGCTGGGTTGCCCGGACTGGCCGGGTTGTTACGGCAGTACCTCACCGGTCGGGGCCGGGCAGCACATCGCAGCGGCGCAGAGCGTGTTGCCCAGCGGACCGGTGACTCAGGCCAAGGCGTGGATTGAAATGCTGCACCGCTACCTGGCTACCGGCGTCGGCGCCTTGATCCTGTGTCTGACCGTAGCGAGTTGGCAGCAGTGGTTTGAATGGCGTCGCGCGCGCAGCCCGCAGGACGCTGCGCCGCCCTGGCCCTGGTTGGCGACGCTAACCTTGGTGTGGGTCTGCGCCCAGGGTGCATTTGGCGCGTTGACCGTTACCATGAAGCTGTTTCCCGCCATCGTGACATTGCATCTGCTGGGCGCTTTGGGGCTACTGGTGTTGTTGTGCATCCAAGCGCTTTGCGCGTACCAAAAGCCGCTGCTGCGTCCACTGCCGGCCGGCCTGCGGCGCGGGCTGCACTGGGCTTTTGCGTTGCTGGTGGTGCAGATCGCGCTGGGCGGTTGGGTCAGCGCCAACTATGCGGTGCTGGCGTGCAGTGATTTCCCGACCTGCCAGGGCAGTTGGTGGCCCGACATGGACCTGCGCCACGGGTTTGAGTTGTGGCGTGAGTTGGGATTGACTGCGCAAGGCGACCCGATCGGCTTTACCGCACTGACTGCCATTCATTACGTTCACCGGCTCGTGGCCTGGCTGGTGCTAGGGCTGTTGGCGCTACTGGCCTGGCGACTCAACCGGATGTGGCTGTGGCGGGCGCCATCACGGGTGCTGGCCGCGTTGGTAGGCCTGCAACTGGCCACTGGCTTGAGCAATGTGGTGTTGGGGTGGCCGGTGCTGGCCGCCCTGCTGCACACCGGGGGGGCGGCTGCCCTATTACTGCTGCTGACCTGGATGTGGCTGTTAAGCCCTGACCCCGCGGCGCTGATCTTGCCGGACTATTCTGTCCTGACCAGGGCTCGCACATGAGCGCACCGGTAGCCAATGCGCGCTTGGCGGCGCCGTCGGTGTGGCGCCAGTATTACGCGCTGACCAAGCCGCGCGTGATCCAGTTGATTGTTTTTTGTGCGCTGATCGGCATGGTGCTGGCGGTGCCGGGGCTGCCGTCGTGGCATGAATTGCAGCTTGCCGCCCTGGCCTGCCTGGGCATCTGGCTGGTGGCGGGTGCCGCCGCTGCCTTTAATTGCATCATCGAAAAAAGTATCGACGCCAAAATGAAACGCACCGCCTGGCGCCCCACCGCCAAGGGCGAACTGGGCGACCGCCAGACCCTGCTGTTTTCTGGGACGCTGTGCGCGCTGGGCTCGGCGCTGCTGTACTGGGGTGTGAATGCGCTGACGATGTGGCTGACCTTTGCCACTTTTATCGGCTACGCGGTCATTTACACCGTGCTCCTGAAACCGATGACGCCGCAAAACATTGTGATTGGCGGAGCGTCGGGCGCCATGCCGCCGGTGCTGGGCTGGGCCGCCCTGACCGGTTCGGTCGGGCCTGAAGCGCTGATTTTGTTTTTGATCATTTTTTTGTGGACACCGCCGCATTTCTGGGCGCTGGCGCTGTACCGGGTGGAAGACTATCGCAAGTCGGGCCTGCCGATGCTGCCGGTCACGCATGGCAGCGAATTCACCCGGCTGATGGTGCTGCTTTACACCTTCATTTTGTTTGCCGCGTGTCTGCTGCCTTTTATCTACGGCATGAGTTCCTGGCTTTACTTGCTGGCAGCGGTCGGGCTGGGTGCGGGCTTTTGTTTGTACGCCTACTGGTTGTGGCGTGATTACTCTGATTTGCTGGCGCGCAAAACCTTTCGCTTTTCTTTGATTCACCTGAGCGCTTTGTTTGCGGCCTTGCTGTTGGACCATTACTTGCTGGGGTAACCGCTTTCAGCTACCCCGACGTGCGCTGCGGGTATGTGCATGCTCAATCGGGTTAGCAGTTTATGATCAACCCTATGAAGAAACGTGATGCATTAAAAACGATAGCTGCTTGCGCTTTATCTATATGGGCTACCGGCCAATTAGCTGCTTGTTCTGAAAAGGGGCCAGCGTTTACCGCGATCGACCTGACCGGCGCTGACTACGCGCGTGACTTTTCCCTGATGGATCACAACGGCAAGCCGCGCACCCTGAAAGACTTTCAGGGCAAGATTGTCATGATGTTCTTTGGCTACACCCAGTGCCCGGATGTGTGCCCGACCTCGATGAGTGAAATGGCCACCATCCGCCAACTGCTGGGCCAGGACGCCGAGCGGGTGCAGTGCCTGTTTGTCACGCTGGACCCTGAACGCGACAAACCCGAGATGCTCAAGGACTATATGCAGGCTTTTGACCCCACTTTTCTGGCGCTGGTGCCCACGCCCGAGCAACTGGTGCCGTTGGCCAAAGACTTCAAGGTTTATTACAAGAAGGTCGAAGGCCCGACGCCGACCAGCTACACCATGGATCACACCGCTGGCAGTTATGTCTATGACACGCGCGGTAAATTGCGCCTGTTCACGCGCTACGGTACCAAGCCAGAGCTGACGGCGGCGGATCTGCGCATTTTGCTGCAACAGGGGGGCAGTGGCGTATGAAAAAGTTGCTGCTGTGGGTGTTGCTGTTTGTCTCCTCGCTGAGCGGCTTGGCCAGGACACCGGGTGAAGTTGAGGTCGGCGCCGTGTTGCGGCCGGCTCTGATGCGTGGGCTCAACGGGCCGGATCGCAAGCTATCAGACTTTTTAGGCAAACCACTCATCATCAACGTCTGGGCCAGTTGGTGCCCGCCGTGCATCGCCGAAATGGGTTCGTTGGAACGGCTGGCGTGGTCGGCTGATGGCCCATCTTTCAATGTGATCGGTATCTCGACTGACGACTACCCAGAGCGCGCCACCGGGTTCCTGCAAAAAAGCCAGGCCACACTCAATCATTACATCGACCACCAACTTGAGCTGGAAAATATGCTCGGTGCCGACCATCTGCCACTGACCCTGCTGGTCGATGCCAAGGGGCGGGTGGTGAGCAAAACGGTGGGCGCGCGCGAATGGGACAGTGACGCGTCGCGCGCCATGATCCGCCAGGCGCTGCATCTGCCTTCGGCCAAATCGCCGTCGCCGGGCAAGGTTGGCGTGCTGTCAGTGTCCAGGTAATCCCGCTCATTCCAAAGTAAAGTGTTTTTACCATGCCGCAACGCAACCTGCCGCCCAGCGATATTGAGTTTGAAGACGAGTTTGTCGTCGGCATCCGCAAGATATTCGAGGAAATGATCGTCTTTAACCGCGTGCTGGGTCTGAAGATCACCGAGATCACGCCAACGCTGGCGCGCGCGCGCATCGATATGCGCAACGAACTGGTTGGCCACTTTGCCTACAACCGGGTGCACGGTGGTGTGATCAGTGCCAGCCTGGACGCGATGGGTGGGCTAGCGGTGATGGCGGCCATTGGCGCGCGCCACATGGACGAGTCGCCCACGCAACGACTTCAGCGCTTTGCCAAGCTGGGCACCATCGACCTGCGGGTGGACTATTTGCGGCCGGGCATTGGCGACTGGTTCGAACTGCGCGCACAGGTGATGCGTTTGGGGTCGCGCG
>JAQTSL010000295.1 GCA_028711355.1 Rhodoferax sp. | reverse complement strand
ATCTCTTTCAGGCCAGCGGCTTGCAGCCGCTGGACCAGTTCGATCTTGACCGCCGCAGGCACGGCTTGCTTTTCGTTTTGCAAGCCGTCACGCGGACCCACCTCGAGCAGTTTGACGCGGCTAGGGAGATTCATCGACATACCTTCTTTGGAACAACACACCCCAACTTTAACCTCTGGCAGCATCGCCACACGATGATCCTGTTGTCTCAGCGCCGCAGTGGCTTGAGCAAATCAGACAGGCCGTTGTGGTCGATCTCGTTCATCAGCGCAATCAGGCGGCCAATCTCGCCCTTGGGCACGCCGGTGCGCACAAACCAGCGCAGGTAGTTGCCCGGCAAGTCGGCAATCAGGCAGCCCTTGTGCTTGCCAAACGGCATGCTGCGCGTGACCAGCAGTTGCAGGTCTTCAGGCTTCATGGCGCGTGCTTGGGTCCGGTCAGGGTTTCAAGCTAGGGCAGCAGGTCCAGCGCCTGCATATAGCGCGGCTGCACCATCAGCGCGTCCCACGGCACGGCGCTGGCGCGCGGCAACAGGTCCAGGCGGCGCAGCTCACTGGCTTCATCGGCCTGCCACAGACCTTTGACCAATGCCTCGGTCAGGCCGTCGATCAGCGCATCAACGCCGGAGCCGTCGCCCAGCGACTGGTTGCACAGCAGCACCAGGTCGCAGCCCGCGTTGAGCGCCGCCAGCGCCGCTTGGGTGGTACTGACCGGCAGGCCGTCCAGCACACGCGCCCCGGCCATCGACAGGTCGTCGCTAAAGACCGCACCAGTAAAGCCCAACTGGCCGCGCAAAATGTCGCCCAGCCAGCGCGCCGAAAACCCGGCCGGACGCGCATCGACCTTGGGGTAGATCACGTGCGCCGGCATCACGCTGGCCAAGCTGCCAGTCAACCAGCGGTAGGGTGCAGCGTCATCAGCCAGAATGGCTTTCAGGCTACGCCGGTCCACTGGAATGTCGGTGTGCGAGTCGGCCTTGACAAAGCCGTGACCCGGAAAGTGCTTGCCGCAGTTGGCCATGCCGCTTTGCAACAGGCCGTGCAGCAAGCTCTGCGCCAGCACGCTGACCAGGCGCGGATCGGCGTCGAAAGCGCGGTCGCCGATCACACCACTTTCACCGTAGTCCAGGTCCAGCACCGGCGTAAAGCTTAAATCGACGCCGCAGGCGCGCAGCTCGGACCCCAGCACGTAGCCGCAGGCGGTGGCAGCGGCGCAGGCTGGCAACGCGCCGCTGCCGGTACCGGTGTTGCCGTCGTTACGCCACAACTCGCCCAGCGCGCGCATGGCAGGCAGATGGGTAAAGCCGTCGGTCTTGAAGCGCTGCACGCGCCCGCCTTCGTGATCGACACAAATCAGCAAGTCAGCGCGCAGTTTTTTAATGCCGCGGCACAGCGCGGCAAGTTGCGCCCGGTCAGAGAAGTTGCGGGCAAACAGAATCAGCCCGCCCACCAGCGGGTGCCGTAGGCGGCGGCGGTCGGCCTGGCTGAGCGTGGTGCCAGCGATGTCGATGATCAGGGGGGCATGAAGGCGCATGGGAGTCCTTGGAATGGGATGCCAATTATGCTCAAGACGGGTGGGATGTAGCTGCATCGTGGGTAAAATGGCTAAAGGCAGGCCTCAGTCTGCGCTGAGGGCTTATTCATAGCAATCTTTGCTGCAAAGAAGCTGAGCTTAGCGGGCGCAGCTTGGCGTAGTCCAGCAGCTCGGCCGGAGGTGCGCCTTTGGTTTGCCATTGATAAATAGGACTTACGCAAAATTGTCCCAGCTAGGCACACCGCCGCAGGCAGTACGCTTTGTACGACAAGGCGGTGCAACGACGCTGGGGCGGCTTTGCGTAAGTCCTAAAGCCACGTCTTCGGCCAGCAGCACGTCATGCCAGGGCAGGCCGCTACAGTGCTCGGGGGCCGACTGGTTGATGCGCTCACACCAGGACATGGCGGCTTTGAGCTTGCACTGCACGTTGAGGAGAACGGTTTGCTGTTGCGCCTTGGTCTCGGCCAAATTGGTGGCGTCCGCCGTACGCAGCAAAAAGTCGGGTGAGTAAAACGCTGGCAAGCCGTCGTCTTTCACAAAACGCAGGCCGGCAAAGGTGTGTCGGTTTTCGCTGATCTTGCAAAACGCCAGCACTTGAGAGTAGGCCAGCCGGGTGTAGATGCATTTGGACAACGCCGTCGAATTCGATTCGCATATCACCAGCTTGGGCACCTCCGACAGATACCGCGCATGTACTTCGGTCTGGCCGGTGATGTGCGTTTGCTGCGCGGACAGCAGCGCCAGCGGTGTCTTTTTTCTTCAGATCGTTTTTTTCAAGGTAAAGCAAGTCCAGCAGCTAGTTGTAAACGGTGGATTCGTCAAGCGGCAACACGTAAAACGTGACCCCTTGGTAAGTCACTTGGTATTTTTTGGACAGATCAATGTTGTTGCAAAACAAAAAGTATTGGCCCTCTGCGCTCAAGGCATCGCCCATCACCTCGGCCACGTCTTTCAGATACGCAAAACTCAGCAGGTAGCCAGCAAAGAAGCTCAGGTGCTTTTCACCCACAGTGGCAATCGCCATGGCCTGCGCCAGCGACAACTCCGGGGGCCGCGCTTCATTGGCCACTTGGGGGGCAAAGCGCAAGGCCAGTTCGCCGCGATAACCGAAGCGGCCTGGCTTGCCCGTGAGGGCTTTGTGCAAAGGGTTTTGCAGCCGCCCTTCACGCTCCAGTTGGGCAAATGCGGTGTCGTCAATCTCGGTCAGGGCGGCGGTGGCGGTCATGGATGATCCCTTGTGTTGTGCTGGGCGGTGGTGAAATAGGCAGTCAGGCTGCTATCTGCAATGAACGTACCAACCCGAAAGCGCTGAGTTCGCCCAGCAAGAGCGACACAAACCAGCACGCATGGTCGCCAGGGCGGGGGCTTTTGCGACACGAGTTTGCGTTTTATCGGGAAGCCAACAAAGCCATGAAGTGGCGCTGGTTGTTTTTGCCAAGCCAGATTCATTTGTAAGTGTTTTTTGCCTCAACCGCCCTCTGTTATTGCGATGGATGCTATCAAAGTAGCTAGATTGAAGAGGAACGTTTGCGTTCTGGATCAACCCCGTTGAATCAAATGATGCAAGTGCGCATATCATGCGCACTTATTGACTTCAAGGAATTGGCCATGCCTGTCACCCTCAGCCCGGCGCGTAAACGCCCCGTCAACCTGACGCTCAACGAAAGTCTGGTGATGCAAGCCAAAACCTACACCAGCAACCTGTCTGCAACCATGGAGTTGCTATTGACCGAGTTTGTGACGCAACAGCGGCAAACGCAGCACAGCCGCCAGCAACTGGCCGATACCTGTGTGGCGGACTGGAACGCCGTGCACGCCCGTATCGGCTCTTTTGCCGATGAACATGTCAGCTTGTGATGGCGCAGTTTGATGTCCATCGCAACAAGGGTGCGTTGCGTGAATCGATTCCCTTCGTGGTGCTGGTGCAGTCAGCGCAGTTTGACGGTTATCGCAGACGCATCGTTGTGCCCTTGGTGCGGCGCAACGCGCTGCCGGCCAACACGCCCACTGTCGGCAGACGCATGAACCCGATATTTCAGGTTGACGGCATGGATGTCGTGTTGCACCCACTGGACATGGTGTCGGTGTCGCTGGAGCAGTTAGGCGATCGGATTGGCTCGCTCGCAGAACATGGCCAGAGTATTACGGATGCGCTTGATGAGCTGCTGACCCGGTCTTGGGGGTAAAGGGTTTGCGTCTGTGGCGGCACTGCCGGGGCGTTGGGTGGTCGTCCGCTAGCGGCGGCATTTTGGGGTTGGCGGATGGAGATCATTTAAACAGAATGTGGCTGTAGCGCTTGGTGGGAGGGCGTGAAGCGCTATGATTTTTATACTCACAAGAACACCAAACCGGGTTGGGTATGGCGAAACTTGAGGTGAAGTTTTGGCAACTTGTTACTTTCTGGCCTCTAATTTCAACAGCACGCTACGCCACTTCATAACGCAGCTTGTTCATACCGCCTCACAGGGTATAGCGCAGCTTCACCTGCAAGACTTCGCCCGCCTTGACTGTTCTGGTTGGCAGGGGCAGGATGATCGGGTATCACAGGGTTGGCCTTCCGCCAATGCACAAAGAAGTTCAGTCCAAGTCGTGTGGTGCAACGCGGTCTGAAAATGGGTGCTAGGACAACCGAAACGGGCCGTGGCTTCGATAGGGTAGACCTCGTCTCCATCTATGAAGCAATTTATCTCAATGTCACCTCGAAAATCCACGGCACGGAGATCGTCGCGCAGTCGGCCCAGAGTCGTATCGAACAAAAGACTATTCGTTACGTACCACATCAGCATACCCATCTCGCCAGTTGCGTATTCCGGCGATCGTGACCGGTCATTCCGGTCGATCGTGACCGGTTGCGCAGCGTGCAAAAGTTGCGCTGCGCACATTGTAGGCAAGAGGTTGCGCAGGACGCCAAGGCCTGGAGCAGGAT
>JAQTSL010000294.1 GCA_028711355.1 Rhodoferax sp. | reverse complement strand
GTCCTTCGTTTTGGTGCGAAGTTGGTGTTGTCATGCCGGGCTCGATTCGGCATTTGTGGATTGCGGATCGGAGTCCGCAATGACAGCCGGGACCGGCGTGAACGCCAGCGCGGCGTAGCCCACCACGCGTTGCTTGTCGCCTGCGGTGTCGCCCGAGTTGCACAACCCCAGCAGACTGGGTTGCAGGTGGTGTTGGCGCGCGGCCAGCAGCAAGCCGTTGACCGGCGTGCCGCCGCAGGCTTGCTGGTGGTTCAGCGTGGGGTTAAGAGCCAGCATGGTACGCACGCTGTCGCGGTCCAGCGCTACCGCATCGGCATAGGGTAAAAAGTGCGATAGGTCGGAGCTGATTACGATCACCGTCTCGGGGCCGCCCCACAACACGTCCAGCACTTGCGCTACCTGCGCTGGCGTGGCGTCGCCCACCGCCAGCGGCAGCAGGGTAAAGTGGTCCAGCACGGTTTGCAAAAACGGCAGTTGCACCTCGAGTGAATGCTCTTGCGCGTGCGCCGCCGCGCTAACCACCACTTGCGGCAAACCGGCCACGGCGGCCACACCCGCCGCGTCAATTGCAACCCGCCCGAGCGGCGTGTCAAAGGCATCGACGCCGGACAGCGCCAAGCCGCGCACCGCAACACGGTGTACCGGGCCGAGCAACACCACACGGCGAATCTGGTCACGCCCGGCTGCCAGTTGCTGGTACGCCAGCGCCGCCGTGGAGCCTGAATAAACGTAACCGGCGTGCGGCACGATGACGGCTTTGGGCAGCGCGCCTGGTGGGCCAGGGTTGTCAGCACGGGCCAGCGCCAGCAGGGTGCGCACCTCATGTGACAAGGCGTCGGCTTGGCGTGGGTAAAAACTGCCGGCAACGGCAGGTGGACGGACGTGCAACATATTCACCTTCTTTATCTAAGCTCAATGGTACGCCTTGCATCGGTCTGAAATCGGGCCGATCGACGTAACGATAATGCGTGGCTCAATCAAAGCGAGCGCAAAGGGCATAACTATGGGACAACGACTGACACAGATTGCCACCCGCACCGGTGACGACGGCACCACCGGCCTGGGCGACAACACGCGGATTGCCAAAAGCAGCTTGCGGGTACACGCCATGGGCGACGTCGATGAGCTCAACTCCAGCATCGGCGTGTTGCTGTGCGAAACCATGCCAGACGCCGTGCGCACGCTGCTGGTGGAGATTCAGCACCAGCTTTTCAACCTGGGCGGCGAGTTGTCGATTCCGGGCTTTGAGCTGCTCAAGCCCGAGGCGCTACTGGCGCTGGACCAAGCGTTGGCCACGCACAACGCGGCGTTGCCAAAGCTGCAAGAGTTCATCCTGCCCGCGGGCACGCGCGCGGCGGCGCTGGCGCATGTCTGCCGCACGGTGGCGCGCCGCGCCGAACGCGCGGTGGTGGCGCTGGGCGCGCAGGAGCCACTCAAAGACACGCCACGCCAGTACCTGAACCGCCTGAGTGACCTGATGTTTGTGCTGGCGCGGGTGCTTAACCGCTACCGCAGCGACGGCAGTGCGGGGGATGACGTTTACTGGCGTAGCGAGCGTCTGGCGCGCGCGACGCAGTGACGTGAACCAGCCGGGCTGGTTTACCGGGGCCGCAACCCGGTAGTTGGCGTGGTCAGCCCTGATCTGATTTTTTCAGCAGGGCGTAAATCTCGTCCTTGAGCCGAAGTTTCTCTTTTTTGAGCTTTTCGATTTCTTCTGGCGTGGCCGGATCGGTGCGCGACACCATGCGCTTGACTTGCTGATCCAGCGCGTTGTGTTGCTGAAACAGACTGACAAAGTGGGCGTTGCTGGATTTCAGCTCGGTGATCAGATCGCGGTATTCAGGAAACATGGACACTCCAGAAGGTTGAACCGGTGGGGCAACGCCCTTTCACCAAGAAATGGCTGCCGTCGCCGGGCATTATGGGCCACGCCAGGACAAGGGAAAACCCTTGGCACCTCGGTTTGGCGACCCATCTGCGCTTGAACCTACCTGCTAAATACATCGCCTCAGACTTGGCCGATTTAGTCGCCAGTGGTCGCTGCCAATTCACCGGCAATCAGCCGGAACTGCTCCAGCGCAGCTTCCAGATCATCCACAATTTCTTGCGCGATCACACCTGGTGCCGGCAGGTTATCGCTGTCGGCCAAGGCATCATCCTTGAGCCAGAAGATGTCCAGACTGGTTTTGTCACGTGCCAGCAACTCGTCATAAGCGTAGGCACGCCAGCGACCCTCTGGCGTCTCAGGTGACCAGGTAGCCTGCCGCTGGTGGCGGTTGCCAGCCTGGTACAGCGCCACAAACTCGTTGAGGTCAGCGCGTGTCAGCGGGTTGGTCTTGAGGGTGAAGTGCTTGTTGGTGCGCAGGTCGTAAATCCAGAGCGCTTTGGTCCACGGCGACTCGGACGCGCCCTTCTTTTCCAGGAACAACACGTTGGCCTTCACACCCTGGGCATAAAACAGCCCGGTGGGCAGGCGCAACAGCGTGTGAACCTCGCACTCGTGCAGCAGCTTCTTGCGGATGGTCTCACCCGCGCCACCTTCAAACAGCACGTTGTCGGGCAACACCACGGCCGCGCGGCCATGGGTGGCCAGCAGGGTCTTGATGTGCTGCACAAAGTTGAGCTGCTTGTTGCTGGTGGTGGCCCAGAAGTCGTCGCGCTCGATGCTGTCTTTCTCGGTGCTGGTGCGGCCATCTTCACCCACGATGACGGTGCTGCTTTTCTTGCCAAACGGCGGGTTGGCCAACACCACTTCATAACGCTCGTTGGGGTCGGCGGCCAGTGCATCACCCACCACCACCGGCACCGATTTTTCAGAGCCAATGCCATGCTGCATCATCTTGATCGCGCCCTGCCGGTCGCGCCCCTGCGGGCGGCCTTTGGCCGTCCAAGCCACTGCTGCGGCTTGACCATGGCGCAGACACGGGCCGTGCCCGGCACCAGTTCATAGCCGGTGAAGGCTTTTTCTTTCAGGTGCCTGAGCTGGTCACGCGTCAGGTTCTTGTGGTGGGCGGTGATGTAGTTGTGCGCGGTGAACAAGAAGCCGCCGGTGCCGCAGGCCGGGTCGGTGATGCGCTCACCCGGCAGCGGGGCGATGCAGTCCACCATGGCCTGGATCAGCGCACGTGGCGTGAAGTACTGGCCGGCGCCGCTCTTGGTGTCTTGTGCATTCTTCTCCAGCAGGCCTTCATACGCATCACCCTTCACGTCGGCACCCAGAATCGTCCAGGTCTCGGCGCCGATCAAATCAACAATCACGCGGCGCAGTTTGGCCGGGTCCTGGAACTTGTTTTGTGCCTTGCCAAAGATCAGGCCCAGCGTGCCCTTTTCTTGCCCCAGCCTTTCCAGCAGGTGGCGGTAGTGGTCAAACAGCTCGTCGCCGTCCTTCGCCAGCAGTGTCGGCCAGGCGTAGGCGGCGGGCACGATGCTGGGCTGGTTGTAGGGTGGTGCACTGCGCTCGTCGGCCATCTTCAGGAACAGCAGGTAGGTGAGCTGCTCGACATAGTCGCCATAGCTCATGCCGTCGTCGCGCAGCACGTTGCAGTAGTTCCAGAGCTTCTGGACCAGGGAGTGGGGGTGGTGTTCATTTTTCTCTATCCCTGCAAAGGTTTTTCTGTTGGCTTAGGGCCATCTGGGTAAATCAAAAGCGGCAAACGCTTAGATTGAATGATTGAATGTAAATGAGCCACACGGTTCAGACAACCGAATCCTTGCGAGCGTGCCCATTTTGGCGCAAAATGCGCCAATCAGGAGAAGCATCATGTCTCAAGCCAACACCGGTTTTGCATCCGTCAAACTACCCGCCGCGTTGGTAACCCAAGCACGCGAGGCTGCGCAGCCCATGCGGCGCTCGGTTGCGGGCCAGGTGGAATACTGGGCCACGTTGGGCCGCATCGTCGAGCACAGTGGCCTGACGGCCCAAGAAGCGCAAACCGCCATTGCCACCTACGAGGCCGCCGCGCGGCGTGCACGGCCCTCCGCCAGCGAACCCGCCAGCCAGGCAGACGCCCTGCTCGCCCAGTTTATGGCCGTGGAAAACGATGGCAGCCTGGCCCAACGGGTGCGCGAAGTGGTCGCCAGCAACCGGAGCAAGGCAGGCCCTGCAGCCGCCTGACATGAGGCAACCCGTCTTCTACCTGCTGGCCGGGCCCAACGGTGCGGGCAAATCCACTCTGTACCGCGCGCTGGTGTTGGCAGGCACCATCCCTGCCAAGGCAGAATTTGTGAACGCCGACCTGCACGAGGCTGCGCAACTGCAACACGTTGCAGACCCGGAGCAACGCTCTGAGCATGCCCGCCAGTGGGCCGATGCGCGCCGTGCCGCGCTGTTGCAAGCAGGCCAATCGTTCGTGAGCGAAACCGTGTTCTCGCACGCATCCAAACTGGCGCTCATTCAAGAGGCACAAGCCAAGGGCTACTTTGTCATGCTGCTGGTGGTGGCGCTGGACCAACCGGAACGCCTGCTGGAGCGCGTAGCCCAGCGGG
>JAQTSL010000027.1 GCA_028711355.1 Rhodoferax sp. | reverse complement strand
ACAAAGTGTTGGGCCTGTTCATCCCGCTGATTGTGGTGAACTGCCTGATTCTGGGGCGCGCTGAGTCATTTGCCTGCAAAAACGGTGTGGCCATGTCGGCGCTGGATGGTTTGGCGATGGGGGCTGGCTTTACCTTGGCCTTGACCCTGATGGGTGCTTTGCGCGAGGTGGCGGGTAGCGGCACGCTGTTTGCAGGGGCTGCTCTTTTGCTGGGGCCAGCGCTTGGGGCGCTGGAGCTGCGGGTGTACCCTGGCGGCGGAGCGCTGGTGATGATTTTGCCGGCGGGTGGCTTCATCGTGCTGGGGCTGATGATTGCTGCCAAACGGGCGCTGGATGCGCGCAAACCCGCCATCCGCCCGCAGTCCGAAGCACTTGAATCGCCTGCGCCCTTGGGTGCCACGTCATGAAAGTCAGTGTCACCTACGCTTTGCCAGACCGCCAGACCTGGCTGGAAGTGGAGGTGCCCGAGCAAGCCACGGTGCGCGATGCCATTGAAGCCAGTGGCATCGCCAAGGCCTACCCCAAGCTGGACCTCAGCATTCAAAAGGTCGGTGTTTTTGGCAAGACGGTGGCCTTGGAGGCCCGCTTGGAAACCGGGCAACGGGTTGAAATCTACCGTCCCATCACGGCCGACCCGGTTGCGCTGCGGGGTGATTCTGATGCTGACAAGAACTGAGCTTCACAGGGGTCAAACAGTCGGGAAACTCGCCCTGCAACCATGAAGGTCAGTTTTCGGATTGTCGTTCACCATGGTGAATGACTGCTTGCTCCAACCCTGTCTGACCGGCTCCAAATGCAGCCACTGCAAAGCAACACTGCGCAGGTGAGCCAGCGCAGTTTTCGCTGCCACCCCACTTTGAATCGCGCCCTTGAATCGCATCCCACTCAAACCCGCGTGGATAATCTCGGTTTAACATCCAGCCCCACCGGCAGCTTGGCGTCTTGCCCTTGGCAAGACCTTTCTGATCGACGATTTGTTTGACCCTCAGCTACGCATTGGAAACCTCATGTCTGACCTGATCCTGCTTGGCGACGAGGCGGTCGCGCGCGCCGCTATCGACGCCGGCATTACCGCCGCCTACGCCTACCCTGGCACGCCCTCGACCGAGATTTATCAGGCCATTGCAGAGCTTGCCAAGGCCCAGGGCTTGCCGATCCGTGGCTTTTGGTCGGCCAATGAAAAAGTGGCGTTGGAAGAGGCGGTGGGCGTGTCGTACGCCGGTTGTCGGGCGCTGGTGTCGATGAAGCACGTCGGTCTGAACGTGGCGGCCGACCCGTTCATGAACCTGGCGATCTCGGGTGCGCACGGCGGGCTGGTGATTGTGGTGGCCGACGACCCGTCGATGCACAGCTCGCAAAACGAACAGGATTCGCGCTACTTTGCCGACTTTGCCATGGTGCCGTGCCTGGAGCCGGCCAGCCAGCAAGAGTGTTATGACATGACGCGTGAAGCGTTTGAGCTGTCCGAGCGGATGCAGATTCCGGTGCTGCTGCGACTGGTGACCCGGCTGGCGCACAGCCGCTCACAGGTGCAACTGGCCCCGGCGCGCCAGCCAAATGCGCAGCAGTATGTGGCTGACCCGAGCCGTTTCACGCTCATCCCGGCCAACGCACGACGCGCCTACGTTGATCTGATTGGCAAGCAGGCGGCGCTCACACGCTACAGCGAAGAACACCCGTACAACACCTTGACATTGCGCCCCGGCCGTCGCCCCGGCATTTTGGTCAGCGGTATGGCGTGGAGTTATTTGCAAGAGGCATTGGGCGACAAGTTGGCCGACTACCATCTGCTGCGCGTGGCCAGCTACCCGTTGCCGGTCAAAAAAATCCGGCAGTTGATGGACCAGTCAACCGAGTTGTTTGTGGTGGAAGAGGGCTACCCGTTTATTGAGCGCCTCGTCAGCGCGGGTGGACTGATGAAGGAGCTGCCGATCCGCGGCAAACTCAGCGGCGACCTGCCGCGCACCGGCGAGCTTAGCCAGGACCTGATCAAACCGTGTTTTGGCCTGAGCGTGGCACCCACCTTGCATCTGGAAGGGCTGGCGCAGGTGCTGGTCGGGCGGCCGCCGCAATTGTGCGACAAGTGTCCGCACAGCGATGCCTACATTGCCATCAAGGAGGTGATTGTTGAGCTCGGGCTGGGCGTGCGCGTGATGGGCGACATCGGCTGTTACACGCTGGGCTACCTGGAGCCGCATCAGGCGATTCACGCCTGCCTGTGCATGGGCGCGTCGATCGGCATGGCCATTGGCGCGGCGCACGCCGGTGTCAACCCGTCGCTGTGCGTGATCGGCGACGGCACGTTCACGCATTCCGGCATGGCGCCGCTGATGGATGCCGCGCGCGAGAATACCAATATCAAGGTTTTCATTTTGGACAACAGCATCGTGGCCATGACAGGGGGCCAGCCGACCATGGTGACCGACGACGAGGTGGTCAACCTGGTAGCGGGCCTGGGTGTGCCGCGAGAGCACATCCGCATCGTTGAGCCAACCGCGCACAAAAAACACCAGACCGTGGCCACCATCCGTGAAGAACTGGCTTATGACGGCCTGTCGGTGATCGTGTCGCGCCGTGCCTGCGTCACCTACGCCAAAGAGATCAAAGAGATCAAGTCGCAGCGCCGTGAGATTGCGGTGGTGGCAGCATGAATTTTGATCTGGTGATATGCGGTGTTGGTGGCCAGGGCGTGCTGTCGATTGCCTGGGTGCTGGATCACGCCGTGCACGAGGCCGGCTTGCACCTGCAGCAGTCCGAGGTGCACGGCATGGCGCAGCGCGGCGGCGCGGTGTCGGCTTTTTTACGTATTTCCGATCAGCCGATCGCCAGCGTGCTGATCGGGCAGGGCAGTGCCGACGTGCTGATGTCGGTGGAGCCGCTGGAGGCGCTGCGCTACACCCAGTTGCTCAAGACCGACGGCTGGATTGTCAGTGACGTGACGCCGATGATCAATCTGCCCAACTATCCGGCCATGGCCGACCTGACGCGGGTGCTGTTTGCGGCGCCGCGTCTGGTGGCGGTCGATGCAACCCGGTTGGCGCAAAAGGCCGGCACCATCAAGGCGCAAAACATGACGGTGCTGGGTGCTGCTGCGATGCACTTGCCGCTGAGTGCCGCCTTGCTTGAAAAGCATATTGCCGCGCTGTTTGGGCGCAAGGGTGAGCGCATTGTTAACGCCAATCTGCACGCGTTTCGCAAAGGTGATTCCGCCAGCCGTTTCACCCAGGCGCTGCTGGACGCGGGTGTGTCTGGTAGTCTGGTTGCTCAGGTGGTGTCGCACATCCACTTTCCGCCGCATCCAGTGGCCCCTGAGGTGGTGTTGGATTGGCAGCAACGCTTGTTGTCGGACCAAGCAACCAGCGTGGTGCAGGAGCTGTTGGCCAACGACGAACTGACACGTCTGCAGCCACACGCCGACTTGCCTGCTACAGCCTAAGGCGCACCGATGACGCACATCACACCATCCGCTGGCAGCGACCAGGCGGCTTTTTTCCAGCAGCACGGCGTGCTTGACGTTGAATGCATTTTTGCCGATATCACTGGTTTTCCGCGCGGCAAGCTGATGCCTGCAGCCAGTTTTGCCGCTGGCGCCGAGCTGCGCATTTGCCAGGCGATCCCGATGCAGGCCGTCACCGGTGACTATTCCTACCACCCGGTGTTCCCCGATTCAGACCCCGACGTGCGTATGCGGGCGGATGATCGCACGCTGACGCTGGCGCCCTGGGCCAGCGTGCCACGCGCGGTCGCCGTGCACGATTGCGTGGAACTCAATGGTGAGCTGTGCGCCTTTGCGCCGCGCAGCGTCCTCAAGCGGGTGCTGGCCAGCTACCAGGCGCACGGTTGGACGCCGGTGGTAGCGCCAGAGATTGAGTTTTACCTGTGCGCTGCCAACGCCGATCCGGCGCAGCCGCTGGCCGCACCCCAGTTGCGTGGCGGACGGGCCGAGCTGGGCCAAAGCGCGTTCAGTCTGCAGGCGTTGAACGACCTGGCGCCGTTCTGGGATGAGTTTCGCGCTGCGCTGGCGACACTCAACGTGGCCACCGATACTTGGCTGCACGAGGTTGGCACCAGCCAGTTTGAGATCAACCTGTTGCACGGTGAGGCGGTGTCGGTGGCCGATCAGGCGTTCCTGTTCAAGGTCGCGGCGCGTGAGATCGCCCTCAAACACGGCCTGAACGCGGTGTTCATGGCCAAGCCGATCGCTGGTTGCCCGGGCAGCTCGATGCACCTGCACCAGAGCGTGCTGGACGCGCACGGGAGCAACATTTTCAGTCTGCCCGATGGGACCGAAAGCCCGCTGCTGGGTCAGTTCATTGCCGGCTTGCAAAGCTATGTCCCTGAGCTGATGCTGATGTTTGCGCCCAACGTCAACTCGTATCGGCGCTACGTGGCCGGCAGCCAAGCGCCGGTCAACCTGCAATGGGGTTACGACAACCGGACCGCTGGTTTGCGCGTACCAGCCAGCGTAGCGGCCGCGCGGCGCGTCGAAAACCGGGTGGCCGGGGCTGACGCCAATGCGTATCTGGCCATCGCTGCGTCATTGGCAGCCGGGTTGGCTGGGATTGAGCAACGCTTGCAGCCGACACCGGCGCTGGCCGGCAATGGCTATGACCAATCGGCTGATTTGCCCTTGCAGATCAGCGAAGCGCTTCAAAAAATGAAGCACAGTACGCTTGCCAGACAAGCACTAGGCAATGATTTTGTCACGGGCTATACGGCGGTCAAAGGGCTTGAAGTTGACCACTTTACGGCTGAAATCAGCGCCTGGGAACGTCGCTACCTGTTGCCCCAGGTATAGCTCTGGGCCGGGTGGTTTGCGGCGCTATGTGAGGTGCTACTTGATACAGACCGAACGTACCATCTTCAGGTCGGTCAGGCCCATCATGACTTTTTCCATGCCGTCCATCTTCAGGGTGCGCATACCGCCCTCAACCGCAGCGGCAAAAACCTGGGCAACCCGCGCACGCTCCTGGATCAGTTTCTTGATATCTTCGTCGGCAATCAGCAATTCGTGCAGACCGACCCGACCCTTGTAGCCGGTCTGGTTGCACTTGTCGCAACCCACATGGCGGTAAAACTGTAGCACACCGTCCTGCGCGTACTGCTGCTTCCAACCGGTAATGAGTTTGTCCAATTCGCCTGCATAGTCGGCTTTCCAGGCGGCAGAGTGGCGCAGCTCTTCGGCGTATTCGGTGGCGAACAGGCGCAGCTCTTCCTCGTCAGGGGTGTAAGCCTCTTTGCAGGCACATAGTTTTTTGGCCAACCGTTGCGCCAGGATGCCCAGCAGGGCGTCGGCAAAATTGAACGGGTCCATGCCCATGTCGAGCAAGCGGGTGATCGATTCGGGCGCTGAATTGGTGTGCAGTGTGGAGAACACCAGGTGCCCGGTCAGCGACGCTTCAACACCCATCGCCACGGTTTCATGGTCACGCGACTCACCGACCATGATGATGTCGGGGTCGGCACGCAGGAACGCGCGCATGATCAACGCAAAGTCGATACCGGCCTTGCGGTTGATCTGTACCTGGCGCAATCCCTTTTGGGTGATTTCAACCGGGTCTTCGGCGGTCCAGATTTTGGTGTCGGGCTTGTTGAGATGCTTCAGGATCGAGTGCAGCGTGGTGGTTTTACCGGAACCGGTTGGGCCACACACGTAGAACAGGCCGTAGGGCTTTTCGACCGTGCGCAGCACGCGGTCCATGTTGTGCGCGGTCAGGCCCAGTTTTTCCAGCGGGATCGGCTCGCCCGCTGCCAGAATCCGCATCACCACGTCTTCGACACCACCGGCCGAAGGGATGGTGGCAACACGCAATTCGATGTCGGCCGGGCCGTATTTCTTGAACTTGATCTTGCCGTCCTGCGGTTTGCGGCGTTCGGAAATGTCCAGGTCGCACATGATCTTGAGCCGTGTCACCATGGCTTGTCTGAAGTGCGACGGCACCTCGATATACGGCTGCAACGAGCCATCGACGCGGAACCGGATGCCGGTTTTGAGCTTGCCTGGCATGGGCTCGATGTGGATGTCTGAAACACCCTGGTGGTAGGCGTCCAAAATGACTTTGTTGACGAATTTGACCAGTTCGTTGTCGGCCGCTGCCGATTCCAGTGAATCGTCGGCGTTGCTGTCATCCGTCGGGGCACTGTCCATGTCGGCCAGCATTTCATCGATGCTGCCGCCCGCATTTTCGAGTCCAAAAATCTGGTTCAGCGTGTCGTGAAACTCAGCGTGCGTCGTGACACGGTACGAAAACTTGGTGATACGTGGGAACACTTGCGGGACGATGCGTGAACTGCGCACCGCCTCTGGATCCAGGCACATCACTACCAGACCATCCGGCGAATCTTCCAGTGGTACCCAGCCCTGTTCCTCGATGAACTCGCGCTTGAGGGCGCCGTGCAGTGCATCGGCACGAATCCGGCCCTCGGTCCAAGGTTCGTAGAGTACGCCAAAAAATTTCGCCAACGACGGCCCGATCTGACCCGAGCGCACCTGGTACTGGGTACGCAGTACATGTTCGACCGACTGGCCTTGCTCGCGCGCATCCTGCAGGCATTTCTGCATCTCGGCGGCCGTCATCACGCCGTCTGCCACCAATCCGTCGTACTTGGTGGACATTCGGCGCACACCGTCCTCGGCCTCATGAATGCGGTGACGAATGGCGGTGGCCATGGTTTTACACAACTGCGAGATACCTTCGAGCTCAAGCTCGCCAAAGGGCTCGTTGCTCTTGTTGTTGATGACCTGCAATACGCCATACAGGGCGTCGCCCTCCAGAATCGGGGCGACCATCATCTGTTGGGTGCGGTAGCCAGAACGCTTGTCCACTTCCTTCAGGAAAGTCAGCAAAGGATGGATTTTCTTGAGTGCCTCGTCGTCATAGACGTCGGACAGATTCACCAATTTTCGGCTGAAGGCGACGTAACCGGCAATGCTCTGCGGGGAAATCGGCAGCTTCAGGTCACGGCTGCTGTTCAGGCCGGTCTTGACCTTGGAGACGATGGCGGTCTGGTCTTCGTTGACGACGTACAGCGTGAGCCGGTCGGCATTGAACAGCTTGCAGATGTCCTGACTGGCGTCGAGCATGATTTGCTCGATGTTGTCGGTATCATGAATGCGTGCCGTGACGTGCTGTAGTTGCTTGTAGAACAACGCTTCAAACGTCATTCCGGAGCGTTCAGTGGGTAGTTTGACACCAGTGTTCATACAGAGAGTAGGGGCATATCAAATGTTACAGCCAGGTTTTGCTCAGTAAGGTGGAACGCCAGGTCAGGTGCTCAGGCATTGAGAAACTGCATTTCGGTGCCGGCCAGCACGATCCGGTCACCGTGTTGCAGAACACAGGGGTTTTCGCCAACGTTTTCGCCGTTGATGGTCAGGCGGTCGCTGCCTTGGACCTGATGTACAAAAAAGCTGTTGTGACGTTGCGTAATGGCCGCCACCGAGATGCCTGGTTTACCGATGGTTGTGACCACTTTGGCAAGTGACATTTCGCGCCCCGCAGCCGGTCCGGAAAGTACTTTGATCAAACCGCTTAAAGCCGCTGCGCCGGGTGCTGTGACCGGCGCCCCGGTACCCTCAGACGCTGGATCGGCCTCGAATTTCAGGCGGTACTTGCCGATCTCGAGCACATCACCGTGCTGCAAATCTTCATTTTTGATGGCTTTCCCGCCAAGATAAGTGCCGTTGGTGCTGTCCAGGTCTTGCACCGACACCCCGCTGCCCAGTAGATGCAAGACGGCGTGTTCACCACTGACGGTCAGGTGGTCAAGCACGATGTCGTTGCAAGGCCTGCGCCCCAACGTGGTGGACTCCTTGGTCAAATCGATTTGATTGAGAATGGCACCATCCATCATGACGGTAATTTTTGGCATGAATACCTCCAGGCCCGCGCAGTATATTGTTTTTGGGACGGGGGCGCCAAATGTCGTTCGACCGGTTCTGCACCTGGCATGCAGCGGTCATGCGGGTGGTAGCGGTTTGCGCTGCATCCGGCGCTTGAAAAAGGTTCCAAGTAGCAGCACCAGTGCCGCGCCGGCCAGCCCCAGCGCATAGTGCCAGAGCCCGCCCTGCGGTAAATGGGCGACCAGCGCCGGATCCGTATGCGCCATGGTCAGTGCGATCCAGCCTAGCAGCATGCCACCCAGGTTGATGATGAAAGGGAAGCGATCCATCAGCTTCAGGATCAACTGGCTGCCGCCAATGATCAGCGGAATGCTGACCATCAGACCAAAGATCACCAATATCAACTGATGTTGCTCGCCCGCCGTGGTGGCAGCGCCGGCGATGGCCATCACGTTGTCCAGACTCATCACCAGGTCGGCGACGATCACCGTCTTGACCGCTGTCCACAGTTGCGCGCTGGTTTGCATGGTTGAGTGACCTTCTTCCTGGGGCACCATCAGCTTGACACCAATCCACAACAGCAGGGTCGCACCGACCAGTTTCAGGTACGGCACCTGTAGCAGCGTCAGCGCAAATGCAATCAGCACGATGCGCAGCACGATGGCACCGGCCGTGCCCAGCATGATCCCTTTGAAACGTTGCTTTGGTGGCAGCCCGCGGCACGCCATGGCGATCACCACCGCGTTGTCGCCACCAAGCAGGACGTCGATCAGGATGATCTGCCCCACGGCAACCCAGAAGTGGACGGTTAAAAATTCTTCCATGGCAGATGTTTAGAAGCGGTGGACTCAGAAAAAAGCCGGATTGTCCACCAAGACATCCGGCTTGTGCAGTGTGCGGTGCCGCAGGGCGCTGCGCAGCAACGAGAGCGATTACAGCATGGCCTGCAGCAGCCGGCCCATTTCAGACGGGTTGCGCGTGACCTTGAAGCCACATTCTTCCATCACCGCCAGCTTGGCTTCGGCGGTATCGCCACCGCCCGAGATCAGCGCGCCGGCGTGGCCCATGCGCTTACCGGCGGGTGCCGTCACGCCCGCGATAAAGCCAACGATCGGCTTTTTCATGTTGAGTTTGCACCAACGCGCCGCTTCGGCCTCATCCGGACCACCAATTTCGCCGATCATGATGACGGCGTCGGTATCGGGGTCGTCGTTGAAGGCCTGCATCACGTCGATGTGCTTGAGGCCATTGATTGGGTCACCGCCGATGCCGACGGCACTGCTCTGGCCAATGCCAAGCTCGGTCAATTGCGCCACGGCTTCGTAGGTCAGTGTGCCGGAGCGGCTGACCACACCGACGCGGCCTTTGCGGTGAATGTGACCCGGCATGATGCCGATCTTGATTTCGTCGGGCGTGATCAGACCGGGGCAGTTCGGGCCCAGTAGCAAAGTCTTTTTGCCACCCGCAGCTTCCTTGGCTTTCATGCGGTTACGCACTTCGAGCATATCCCGGATCGGGATGCCCTCAGTGATGCAGATCGCCAGGTCCAGGTTGGCCTCGGCGGCCTCCCAGATGGCGGCAGCGGCACCGGCCGGCGGCACGTAAATCACGCTGACGGTAGCACCGGTGGCAGCGGCGGCGTCCTTGACCGAGGCGAAGATTGGAATGTTGAAGATTGATTCGCCGGCCTTCTTTGGGTTGACGCCAGCGACAAAGCAGTTTTTGCCGTTGGCGTATTCCTGGCATTTTTCCGTGTGGAATTGGCCAGTCTTGCCAGTAATACCCTGGGTGATGACTTTGGTGTCTTTATTGATGAAGATGGACATGATGTTTCCTGATCAGTTGGGGACAGCGCGGGCGCGATTGACGCTGTTGCGCTCTGTCCCACAAGGTTTCACATTATTTGGCAACCGCTTTGACCGACGCTTGCGCCGCGTCAGCCATGGTGTCCACCGAGATGATGGGCAGGCCGCTGTCGGCCAGCAGTTTCTTGCCCAGCTCTTCATTGGTGCCTTTCATGCGCACAATTAGCGGCACGCTCAGATTGGTTGCCTTGCACGCAGCGATGATGCCGGTGGCAATGGTGTCACAGCGCATGATGCCGCCAAAGATATTGACCAGAATGGCCTTGACCTTGGGGTTTTTCAGCATGATCTTGAAGGCTTCGGTGACCTTCTCGGGGGTGGCACCGCCACCCACATCCAAAAAGTTGGCTGGTTCAGCGCCGAACAGCTTGATGGTGTCCATGGTCGCCATCGCCAGACCGGCGCCATTGACCAGGCAGCCAATGCTGCCGTCCAGGCTGATGTAGGCCAGGTCAAACTTGGAGGCTTCAATTTCAGCCGGATCTTCTTCGTCGAGGTCGCGCAACGCGGTGATTTCCGGATGCCGGAACGTGGCGTTGTCGTCAAAGTTGAACTTGGCGTCCAGCGCGATGATGTTGCCCTTGCCGTCACGGTTCAGGGGGTTGATCTCGACCAGCGACGCGTCGGTGTCCATGTAGCACTTATAGAGCTTGCGGCAGACGTCGATGAACTGCGCTTGCGAATCGGCCGGCATCGCCACGCCGCGCGCGATTTCTTCGCCCTGCGCCTGGGTCAGGCCGACCAGCGGATCGACGAACACTTTGGCAATCTTCTCGGGCGTCTTGCGCGCCACTTCCTCGATGTCCATACCGCCTTCGCTAGAGGCAATAAAGGCCACTTTTTGCGACCCACGATCGGTCACCACCGACAGGTAATATTCTTTCTGGATGTCGGCACCGTCTTCAATGTAGAGGCGGCGCACTTTCTGGCCGAGCGGGCCGGTTTGGTGAGTCTTGAGCTGCATACCCAGAATCTCGCCAGCCAGGTGACGCACATCATCGATGGTCTTGGCCACTTTGACGCCACCGCCCTTGCCACGGCCACCGGCATGGATTTGGGCCTTGACGACCCACACTGGGCCACCAAGTTTTTGTGCGGCTTCGACCGCTTCTTGAACGGTGAAAGCTGCAATGCCGCGTGGCACTGGTACACCGAACTGACGCAAGATGTCCTTGCCTTGGTACTCGTGAATTTTCATGAGCTCTTTCTCTCAGGAATGGATAAGAAAAGTCGCTACGCGCAAGCCTGGTACTCAGACCCAGAAATATCGAAACATGAAAGCGCGTCTTCGCACCCATGCTGGCGTTGCAAATCCTCGCCATAGCTACAGCTATGTCTGCGGTTTGCGCCTAAGCCTGGGCACCAATCCATCACTTTCATTTTGCTCCGATACCTCTGCGTCTGAGTACTGGTGGGCATGGGCAGTGGCCGCCGGTTGAAACAATTTCGGACTGTATCATGGTGCATTGCGTCAAACTTGAGGCAGTCTTACAACGTCACCACTTTTCAGCCCCTCTGATTCACCATGCAAAAAATCTTTATCGACGGCGAAGCCGGTACCACCGGCCTGCAGATTCGCGAGCGCTTGCAACACATACCCGGCATTGAGTTGTTGGGCATTGCACCGCAGCAACGCAAAAACCCCCACGTCAAGCGCGCGCTGATGGCGCAAGCTGACCTGGTGGTGCTGTGCCTGCACGACGATGCTGCCATTGAATCTGTTGCAATGATTGACCAGATGACAGTGGCTAGTAGCCAAAATGGTCCAAAAATCATTGACGCTTCCACCGCCCACCGCACCGCACCGGGCTGGGTCTATGGCTTTGCAGAACTGGCGCCGGGGCAGCGCGAGGCGATCCGCAAGTCGCGCCGGGTGGCCAACCCGGGCTGTTATGCCACCGGGGCAATCGCACTGATCCGTCCACTGCTGGACGCCGGGTTGATGCCGCGCGATTTTCCGTTGTGTTTGCCCGCAGTCAGTGGCTATTCGGGTGGGGGCCGGTCCATGATCGAGGCGTATGAGCAGGGCAGCGCGCCCGCCTACGAGCTCTATGGCCTGGGACTCAAGCACAAACATTTACCCGAGATCATGGCCTGCACCGGCCTGACCCGGCGCCCGCTGTTGGTGCCATCGGTGGGCAATTTCAAACAGGGCATGCTGGTGCAACTGCCGCTGCATCTGGATTTACTGCCCGGCAAGCCGACGGTGGCTGACCTGCATGAAGCGCTGGTGCGTCATTACGCCGGCGACCAATGGGTTAGGGTGATGGACGCATCACCCGACAACAAGCTAGACGCGGTTGCGCTGGCGGGCCAGGACGTGATGGAGCTGCGGGTCTTTGGTAACCGTGACGCGGCCGACGGCTTTCGGCACGCGCTGCTGGTGGCGCGCCTGGACAACCTGGGCAAGGGCGCCAGCGGTGCGGCGGTGCAAAACCTGCAACTGATGCTGGGGCTTTAACCGAGAAAATCCATTAGGCGGGTGTTCGACCCTGCGCAGCGGCTGGCGGCCGACTTGCGGTCATTTTGGACGGTCGTTCGTTGTTCATGGCCGAGCTATGAACGCCTCACGCCAGCCCAAACTGCCTCGCAACTCGCTTCGCCATCCATCTGTGCCCCAATGGATTTTCTCGGTTTAACTTTCTTTGCCACCCGCGGCCGGGTTCAATCGTCGCTGTAGCCACCAGCCAGCACCCGCTGGATCACGTCGCCGCTGAAGCCGCGGGCGCTCAGAAACCGGAACTGGCGCGCACGTTGGCTGGCGTCTGCCGGCGGCGCGTCGAATTTTTTGCGCCAAACCTCAAGTGCCCGCTCTTGTTCAGATGCCCGCAATTGCCCAATGGCGTGATCCACCGCCTCGGCGTTGAGCCCTTTTCCCTGCAGTTCCTGTCGGATGCGCGCAGCGCCGAGTTTGCCAGAGCGGCGGTTCACCACCGATTCGACCACCCGCTGCTCGCTGATGAAACCCTTGGCCTGCAAGTCGTCCAGCGCCGCTGCCAGGCTGCCGGGCTGTTCTTCAAAGCGTGCCAGTTTGCGCTCCAGCTCGGCGCGTGAGTGTTCACGTCCGCTGAGCAGGCGCAGCGCCTGGCCTTTCAACGAGGGTGGGTCAAAGGTCATGACTTGTCATGCCGGGCCACGACCCGGTATCCATGACTTCGGACTGCACTGGATCCTGGATCAGGTCCGGGATGATCACACTCAGGCCCGTAAATACCAATTTCATGCTCTAAAATATATAGCTTGTAACGCTTTAGGTATAAGCGCTATACAGCTTTTTTGCTTGCAACTTTGGGGTTTGTCTCAGGCGCTTCGCCGCCGCCCATCAGGGCAATGCCGAGCGAGGCCCGCACCTTGTTTTCGATCTCGCGCGACAGGTCGGCGTTTTCCTTCAAAAACTCGCGTGCGTTGTCGCGGCCCTGGCCGATCTTTTCACCGTTGTAGGCGTACCAGGCGCCCGATTTTTCGATGATGTTGGCGTTGACCCCCATGTCGATGATTTCGCCTTCGCGGCTGATGCCCAGGCCAAACATGATGTCGAATTCGGCCGTCTTGAACGGTGGCGCCACCTTGTTTTTGACCACTTTTACTTTGGTTTCGTTGCCGACCGATTCGTCGCCTTTCTTGATGGTGCCGGTGCGCCGGATGTCCAGGCGAACCGAGGCGTAAAACTTCAGCGCGTTGCCGCCGGTGGTGGTCTCGGGGCTACCAAACATGACGCCGATCTTCATGCGGATCTGGTTGATGAAAATCACCAGGCAATTGGTTTTTTTGATGTGCGCGGTGAGCTTGCGCAGCGCCTGGCTCATCAGTCGCGCCTGCAAGCCGGGCAGACTGTCGCCCATTTCGCCTTCCAGTTCGGCCTTTGGCGTGAGGGCTGCCACCGAGTCCACCACGATCAGATCGACTGCGCCGGAGCGCACCAGGCTGTCAACGATCTCCAGCGCCTGCTCACCGGTGTCGGGCTGGCTGATCAGCAGTTCTTGCAGATTGACGCCCAGGTTCTGCGCGTACTGGATGTCCAGCGCGTGCTCGGCATCGACAAAAGCGCATTGGCCGTTGAGCTTTTGCATTTCGGCAATCACCTGCAAGGTCAGCGTGGTTTTGCCGGAAGACTCGGGCCCGTAGATTTCAACCACGCGGCCGCGTGGCAAGCCGCCCACGCCCAGCGCGATGTCCAGCCCGAGCGAGCCGGTTGACACCACCTGAATATCTTCGATCACCTCGCCTTCGCCCAGGCGCATGATGGTGCCCTTGCCAAATTGCTTTTCGATCTGTGCCAGCGCCACTTGTAGCGCTTTGGCCTTCTCTGGGTTGATCGGGGCGGGGGTTTTGATCGGTGCGTCCATGGGGGTTCTCCTGGTGGTTGGGTGGTTGCGATTGGTTTGGTGACATTCTCTGTTTTTAACAACAGGCTGGATGCGTGAACAGTAGTTTAAGGGCACGGCTGAATGCTGTAAAACTATTTTTAGTCAATTTGGTTTACTATTTATCCATGAATCAAGCATTGTCTGATCCGCACTGGCGCCAGTCTCATCTGGGGCACTGGCTGGCGCTGGCGCAGCAACGGTTTGACGCGCGTGTGCTGGCCCTGATGGCCGATAACGAGCGTATGCCGTTGGCGCTGTCGCACCTGTGCGCGCGCGGTAGTCTGACGGCGGCGCATGGCCACATTACGCGCCACCTGGACGTTGCCGGGCTGCGTCTGACCGAGCTGGCGCAATGTGCTGGCGTGACCAAACAGGCGATGGGTAAACTGGTTGATCAGTGCCAGGCCTGGGCGCTGGTGCAGCGTCTGCCAGATACTAGCGATGGCCGGGCACGGCGCGTGGTGTTTACCGACACCGGGCTGGCCTGGTTGCAAGCCTACCAGGAGGCAGTGCGCCAGAGTGAGCAGGAACTGCGCGAGGCGGTCGGTGCTGAGGTGGCGGCGGTGATCGCCATCGGGCTGGAAGCGTACGCCGCCTAAAATGACCGCAAACAAGCGCCCACGTGCGCCAAACCTAACCGGCCCCGGTGGCCACTCCTAGGAGACACCATGAGAATTTTGATAGCCGAGGACGATCAGGTTTTGGCCGACGGCCTGTTGCGCACGCTGCGCAGTTCGGGGGCCGCAGTCGATCACGTGGCCAGCGGCACCGAGGCCGACGTGGCGCTGATGACCAACACCGAATTTGACTTGCTGATTCTGGACCTGGGCTTGCCCAAAATGCACGGGCTGGAGGTGCTCAAGCGGCTGCGCGCGCGCGGCTCGTCGCTGCCGGTGCTGATTCTGACCGCCGCTGACAGCGTGGAAGAGCGCGTCAAGGGGCTCGATTACGGCGCCGACGATTACATGGCCAAGCCTTTCAGTTTGCAGGAATTGCAGGCGCGGGTGCGTGCTTTGAGCCGACGCGGCATGGGTGCCGCCAGCAGCACCATCAAGCACGGCCCGCTGGTTTATGACCAAGGCGGACGCGTGGCTACCATCGACGGCGTCATGGTCGAGTTGTCGGCGCGTGAACTTGGCCTGCTCGAAGTGCTGCTACAGCGCGCCGGTCGCCTGGTCAGCAAGGACCAGTTGGTCGAGCGCCTGTGCGAATGGGGCGAAGAGGTCAGCAACAACGCGATCGAGGTCTATATCCACCGGCTGCGCAAGAAGATCGAAAAAGGCCCGATCCGCATCGCCACGGTGCGCGGGTTAGGCTATTGCCTGGAAAAAATTTCAGGTTAGGCGTTAACGTGGAATACCGACAAATTGGCCCGGTAGCTGAATTGGGGTCGGATCCCAATTCGGGGCAAGACATCGGCGCTGGCCAAGACAGTGGCACCGAATTGGGCTCTGACCCCAATTCTGCGGCTTGTACGCAAGATTTGTATTTCATGCTTCGGGCTGGCTCTACGGCCAGGCAGTTAGCGCCAGATTGATCTATCGTGAACATCTTTCAGCGTGAACAGCGCTCGCTGTTTGGTGAAATTCTTGACTGGATGCTGACACCTTTGCTGCTGCTGTGGCCAATCAGCCTGGTGCTGACCTGGCTGGTGGCGCAGAGCATTGCGGGCCGGCCGTTTGACCGAGCGCTGGAATACAACGTGCGGGCCATGGCGCAGTTGATCACGGTGCGCCACAGCCAGGCCCATTTTGTGCTGCCACGACCCGCGCGCGAACTGCTTCGTGCCGATGATTCCGACACGGTCTATTACCAGGTGATCAGTCCGCGCGGTCAACTTCTCAGTGGTGAACGTGATTTGCCACGCCCACCCGAAAGTGAAGTGATCGTGCCCGATGAAGTCCATATTCGCGACGATGTCGTCAAGAGCTTTGACGTCAAGGTGGCCTATATGTGGGTCAGCCTGCCAGATGTTGACGCGGCCCCGGCACTGGTGCAGGTGGCTGAAACGCTTGAAAAGCGCTCAATTCTGGCGACTGAAATTGTCAAGGGTGTGATGTTGCCGCAGTTTGTCATCCTGCCGCTTGCAGTGCTGCTGGTATGGCTGGCGCTGGTACAGGCGATCAAGCCGCTGCATCAACTGGAAGATCGCATCCGGGCCCGCAAGCCAGATGACCTGCGCCCGATTGACGCGCAGGCGGTGCCGCTGGAGGTGTCGCCGCTGGTCGATTCGGTCAACGACCTGCTGCTGCGCCTGACCGAGTCGATTGCCACCCAGAAGCGCTTTTTGGCCGACGCCGCGCACCAGCTCAAGACGCCGTTGGCGGGCCTGCGCATGCAGGCTGATCTGGCCCAGCTTGAAGGCGCCAGCGCCGAAGATTTAAAGCAGTCGCTGCGCCAGATCGGGCGCGCCAGTGTGCGTGCCACCCACAGTGTCAACCAGTTGCTGGCGCTGGCACGCGCCGAAAGCAGCGGCTCGGCGATGCAGCGCAGTGTTTGTGACCTGGCTGAACTGTGTATGTCGGTGGTGCGTGACTGTGTGCCGCGGGCGCTGGACAAGCACATCGATCTGGGCTACGAAGGTACCCAGCCCGGCACGCCCGGTTGCACGGTGCTGGGCAACGCGACGTTGCTCAAGGAAATGGTGCGCAACCTGTTAGACAACGCCATCAACTACACGCCCTCGGCGATCGACAAACCTGGCGTCATCACGGCCCGGGTCTTGACCGATCCGTTTGGGCGCACTTTGGTGTTGCAGGTAGAAGACTCCGGCCCCGGTGTTCCAGCAGCCGAGCGGGAGCTGATTTTTCAGCCCTTCTACCGCGCCCTGGGAACTGAGGCGGACGGCTCCGGGTTGGGCTTGCCCATCGTGCTGGAAATTGCCCAACAGTACGGCGCCACGGTTAGCATGGAAGACGCCCGGCCTGGTCAGAACCCGCCAGGCGCTCGCTTTGTGGTGCGTTTCACCGCCACTGATCCTGAAACGCCAGACCGCGTCTGAATTTGTTGACGACCCCTGCGGGCGACGGATGGATCGGCGCATGTATGCCGCGCTCTTGCAGCTATTGCCACTCTTGCGCCGGTTGAGCCAGTGCATCGGCGCAGTTTTGCAGTAACAGTTCGGGCAGCGCGTCCCGCAGCGCCTGTACCGACGCCTGCGTTGGGCTGACCAGGTCCAGGCGCAGGCGATAGCCTGCCGACGGGGCCTGCACTTGCGCCACTTTGACGGCACGCAGACCGCGCCGGGACAAGGCCGTCAACGCGTCGTTAGCGGCCTTTGGCGTGGCGTACAAGCCCAACGAAAAGCCGGGCACCAGTTCGGCGATTTCTAACATCTCAAATTTGACTTTGAGCGCTGTCAACTGGGTCCGCTTTTTGGCCTGGTCGGCCTGGTTGGCGAACTTGCCCAGATACAGCATCCAGCGTGGTGGCGACAGACGTTCGTCAAGTCGCCAGGCGTCGGGCGTGAATTGGCTGGCTAAAAGCGGTCGCAAAAGGTCGGCCTGTTTGACATCAAGATCGTTGCTTTGCAGGCAACGCATGGTGGTAGGGGCGCTGGCTACGGTGGCCACCTTGGTCGAGCTCGGGGCGCTACTTTTGGTCAGCACCGATAGCGCCTGCGGGTTGATCTGCTGGGCCATGCGCTCGGGTTCGTGTTGTTGCACGGGTGCCCAGCCGTAGCCGCGCAGCCAGCCCTCACTCCAGGCCAGGTAGCCCAAGTTGAGCAACATCAGCAGCAAGACGATCAGGCGCAACATGGCGGTGGCGCCTCAGATCGGATGGTCGATTGGTGGGTGCAGCGCTCGCACGCTGATCTCGGCACTGGTGACACGTTGCACGCCCGCATGAGTTTTTACCAGCAGGGCGCCACTGGCATCGACTCCTTGTGCCACGCCCTGGGTGCCGTCGCTCAGCGTGACGGCGACCTGCGCCAACGCATCGCGCGCGTGGAAGGCCCGTTGCAACGGTGCAAAGCCTTCCTGTTCGAACCGCTGCATAGCCAGCACCAACGGCGCTGCTACGCGGGGCAACGCCAGCGCTGCGGTAATGCCCGGCAAAAGCTCGGTCAGCGCAGCCGGCTCGGTGCTCAAATTGTCGGCTGGTGGATACAAGATGTTGACGCCTACACCGACCACCACATAGCGCTGTGGCCCGGTATATTGGCCACCCCAGTTGAGCGTTTCCACCAGCACTCCGGCTAGTTTGCGGTCGCGCCAATACAGGTCGTTGGGCCACTTTAGGGCAAGGTCGTCATGCAGACTTTGGGCCAGGCTCAAGCCCACCGCCAGCGACAGCCCTGACCAGGCGCCAGGCGCCAGCGTCAGCCCCAGTGAGAACATCAGGCAGCCGGGGCCACCCGCCGCATCACGACCATCATGCCAGGGGCGGCCAAGCCGGCCACGACCGGCGTGCTGATGTTCGGCGACCAACAGCGTGGGTGCCAGGTTGCCCGCGCGGGCGCGGCGCATCAGTTCGGCGTTGGTCGAGTCGATCTCGGGCACCACCTCGACCGTGAAGCCGGGCAAACCGGGTTCGATCGCCTGCCAGACGGCCTCAGAAGGCCAGGCAGTCATGTCACGCAAGGTCATGGCAGAGCGGCCTATTTGTCAGCCCGCGGCTTGCGCTTGGGCGCCAACAGCGTGCCGCGGCAACGTGCCGAGCCACACCAGCAGGGGTATTCGGCCTTGAGCTTTGGGGTGTAGTGTTCGTCAATGATCAGGCCGTAGTCGTAATGCAATTCTTCACCAGCGGCAATATTGCGCAGCGCCTTGATAAAAATGCGGCCATCGCGTTGATCGGCTTCGCAATTGCCGTCGCACGAGTGATTGATCCAGCGTGATGAATTGCCGCCGTGCAGCGCGTCAATCACCCGAGCTTCGTCAATGTGAAAATAAAAGGTATGGTTGGGGTCGGTCGGATCGTGTGGATGGCGCACCTGGGCTTCTTGCCAACTGATGATCTGGCCCACGTATTCGATGATGTCCTGCCCCTCGGCAATGTCTTGCACGGCATAAACCCC
>JAQTSL010000293.1 GCA_028711355.1 Rhodoferax sp. | reverse complement strand
CTCAGGGCAAAAGCCACGCACAAATGGATCGGCTTGAACATTATATTGCTATATATTTAGAAGCTTTTGACGCAATCAGCGCAAGTGCTAGAAGCTCATTTTGTTGAGTTTCCGCGTGAGCGGCTGTATGCGACTTATGGACTATATAAAGTTCCGATAACGGCGGATTGGAAAAAGGCGCAGGCCTTGGCGTGAAGAGCATCAGAAAGCCGTGTGCGTTAGTAGCGCATGCCCGGTTTGACCAGGCAGGGCAGGTGAAAACCGGTCCTCCACTCTACCCTATTTTTCAAGTTATCTGGTTGATGGTCTTGCCATTGGGCAGCGCTGGGCATCAACCATCCCGCATAATTTACCCATGTTCAAAATAGTCAATTGGCTGGTTGGCGTGGTGTGCTTGCTGGGGGCACCGTACCTGGCGCTGGCGCAAATAGCGGTGCCACCAGCGCTGGTGTTGCCAACCGTCTTGGTGCAGGCCCTGCAGCGGGCGCAAGTGCCGCTAGACGCCGTCAGCGTGCTGGTAACGCCAGCCGACGGTGCCTTGCCCGCGCTGGTCAGCCATCAAATTAACCTGGCGCTGAACCCGGCGTCGGCGATGAAACTGCTGACCACCTTTGCCGCGCTGGAGCTGCTGGGCCCCACCTACACCTGGCGCACGCCGGTGTGGCTGGACGGGCCGGTGCGCCAAGGTGTGCTGCACGGCAATTTGGTGATTCAAGGGCAGGGCGACCCCAGCCTGGTGCTGGAACGCCTGTGGCTGCTGCTGCGCCGGGTGCAGGCGCTGGGCGTGCGGCGCATTGGCGGCGACATGGTGCTGGAGCGCAGCGCTTTTGACGTGCCCGCCAGCGACCCGGCCGCCTTTGACGGCGAGCCGCTGCGACCCTACAACGCCAGCGCCGACGCGCTGCTGGTCAATTACAAGGCGATCGTGCTGACCTTTACGCCCGACGCCAGCGCAGGCGTGGCGTGGTTGCAGATCGATCCGCCCCTGGCGGGCGTCAAAGTGCCTGCCAGCGTGCCGTTGGCGCGCGGTAAATCAGCGCTTTGCGGCGACTACCGCAGCGCCTTGCAGGCCGACTGGTCCGACCCGCAGCGGGTGCGCTTTGGCGGGCACTACCCGGCTGACTGCGGCGAAAAAGTCTGGTCGGTGGCCTACACCGACCCGGCCAGTTACAACGCGCGCGCGCTGGCTGGCCTGTGGCGCAGCATGGGCGGGCAGTTTGACGGCCAGGTACGCGACGGGGCGGCACCGCAGACGCTACCCAGCTTTGTGCTGCACTCACCGCCGCTTGCTGTGGTGATCCGCGACATCAACAAATTCAGCAACAACGTGATGGCGCAACAGGTGTTTTACACGCTCGGTCTGCCCGCAGCAGCGCCCGAAGGCAGCGCCGTAGCGGGCGTTGCCACGCCCGAACTGGCACGCCAGGCGCTGCGCCAATGGTGGCTGCGCCGCATCGACGCCAGCGCCGCGCCGGTGATCGACAACGGCTCGGGCCTGTCGCGTCAAAGCCGCATCAGCGCGCAGCAACTGGGGCAACTGCTGCAACGCGCTTACGCGTCGCCCTATATGCCAGAGCTGATGGCGTCGCTGCCGATCGTCGGGCTGGACGGCACGCTCAAACGCAGCCAGGCGGGCGTGACCAGCGCGCACCTGAAGACCGGCAGCCTGCAAGGCGTATTGGCGCTGGCGGGTTTTGTGCACAGCGCCAACGGCCGACCGCTGTGCCTGGTGGCCATCGTCAACCACCCCAACGCTGCCGCTGCGCGCCCGGCGCTGGACGCATTGGTGGACTGGGCGGCGGCACAGAACGGGGCGTTATGACCTTGACCGATGTCGTCGGCACACTCGCTGCCATCCTGACCACCGTCAGCTTCGCGCCGCAAGCGCTGCACACCTTTCGCACCAAGGACGTGCGCGGCATTTCGCTGGGGATGTACAGCGCCTTCACGCTGGGCGTGGCGCTGTGGCTGGCCTATGGTCTGCTGCTGCAAGCCTGGCCGATCGTGATTGCCAACCTTGTCACGCTGGCGCTGGCCGCCACCATTTTGGTGATGAAGCTGCGTTATCGCTGAAGCGCTGACAAACAAACAAAATGGATGCGGTCAATGCAAGGTGGCTAGCCACCCTGCATCCAGCGTCACGGGACAATGGCTGCTGCCAACAAAGACCCCATTTTTTCCTGCACAAACTGTGACAGAACCTTGTGCATTTGGGTGGTTGGATGAACACTATCGGCAAAGACGTAAGTCTGGTCAGCCAGCGCGGCCCGCAGCGTCCCCAGAATGCTTAACGAAGTGTTGGCGACCGAACAAAACAGCGAGCTGGGCGAGCTAGCACTGTCGCCAGCGGCCTGTTGGGCAACGGCGTTGGGGCCACACGCGGCACTTTCCAGTACTGTTGTCGCCGAGGTCGAATCAATCACTTTGCTAAAGCCGTAGCTGGCCGGGCTGGCAAGTACGGCGTTGAACAGTGGTACCGGGTCAAGGTAAGCAACACCAGCCACCAGATTGGCTTTCATGGTGGCGTTAAAAACACTTTGCGACAACTGCGTCAGCGCTGCCGCTGCGCTAGCGCCCTGCGCAGCGCCCGCCGGTGTAATGCCCATATCAGGCAACCCGACCACCAGCAGGTGTTTGGCGCCAGCGGCCTTCAGGCGTGCCACCTGTGCGGCCAATTCACCAGCGGCGGTTCCAACCGCTTGCCCGGCCGCAGTTGACGTGATGGCACCCGAACCGGCCAAACCAGCCTGGGTGAACACGTCGTTGGCTCCGGCCAGCACAATCACCAGGTCAGTGGCAGCAAACTTGCCAGCGGTGACGTAACTGCTGGCCAGATGCTGGTCAATTTGCTGCACCACCGGCAGCGTGGAAGCACCTAAAAATGTATTGGTGACCGTGTAGTCGGCTGCCGCGACACCCAGCAGAACCGGCGTTGCATCGACCGGTGCACTGGCACTGTTACCAGCAAAACCAGCTTGTGCTACCGCTGCATTTTGCGGATTGGCGGTGGTGCCGACATTGCCAATGCCCGGCTGGAGCGTGACTCGTGAGCCGCCTTGCGCGTAATTGGTGCAAGTGGTGCAGCCACCCAATTGCGGCAGCGACAAATTCATTGAAGTCTGGTTACCGCCCATCAAATTGGCTGGTTTGAGGTCGTAGCCGACGGTGGCAGCCAGGTTTTCCACCCAGATCGTGCCAGGATTGGTGGTGAACTTGCCGCCATAAGGGGCGGCAGCGGCCAGCATTTGCAGTGGTGTGGCACCCGTTGAACCTTTGAACTGGACAGCACCGCTGGCAGCAGCGGTGGCCCAGACGGAGTAAGCCCCGCCATCACTCAGACTGTCGCCAAAGACGACCAGGCGATTGAATGGCTTATAGGCGGTCACGACAGGAGTGCTGCCAGAGGGCGTTGCAGCCACTGTGGCAACATTACCCTGGAGAGTGTCAAGCGTGACAGATGCGCTGCTTTTCAGTGTTAAGGCAATCTGATCAAGCAAAGCATCCTGGGCATCGCCATATTCGAACACCACCGTCAACGGATCGACCGTGCCAATGTCAATCAAGGGATTGGTCGCCTTCAACGCCGTCGCCACCTGGGTGCGGGCAGTCGCCAGCGCGGTTGTTGTCAAGGCGGCTGCCCTGGCAGAATTGAAACCGGACCCAAACAACGTCGCCATGCCTGTAGTGTTGTTGACGCCCGTTGCCTGCACCGCTAGCAAATGGGTGATGGGAGTCACATTGAAACGGCCTGTGGCGGCGGTAGCCAGGGAGTAATAGTCGCTGGCATTGACCCCATTGGCCTTGCCACCCGTGCTCTTGACCAGATACGGTGGGCTGCCCAATGTTGCCACTTGCGAAGCTTTGAAACTGGCGATGCCGGTGACGGCATCGCCAGTTGCTGAAACTGCGACGCCGTTGGCCCCTTTGACCGTGACAGTGCTGCCCAGCACCGGATACCCCGATGACACTGGTATCGTCAGCGCTACATCATCAGCACCGCCACCGCAGGCGGCCTGCAACAGCGCAAACACCAGTATCAACAACCACGCCCACACGCGCGAACCAAAACCTGCGCCGCAGCGCGTCATAGCCTGTTCCTGCATATTCAACTCCGGTAAATAAAAGAACGACTGTCCTTTTTTGCCGTGTCATCGTAGCTGTAACGTCTGGGCATTTGTTACAGGGTTAACGCGAATGCTGTTTTTTTCACAACACTATAGGGGATAGATCAGTTAGTGGTCTGTTCCGCAAAGCTTCAGGATAGTTGGGGACAGAGCAAAGTTCGCTGCGCGTAACTCTTGGTCTGTCCCGCAAAGCTTCAGTAAGCCGCGCGCTGCAGGCGGTCACGCACGCCGTCCCATGCGGCATCGGGTGGCGGGGTTTCAACCCAGATTTGCGACACGCCCCGGGCATCGAAGTCGCGTAGCACGGCAAACAGTTGCTGGGCAGCGCCGGTCGCGTCCAGCGGCATGGCCCGCCACACCAGGTCGGCACAGGGTGTTGCCG
>JAQTSL010000292.1 GCA_028711355.1 Rhodoferax sp. | reverse complement strand
CTTTCCCTGCGCCCCGGCAGGCCCTGATTGGGGGCCATCCCAAGGCTGCCCATGCATGCCCGCAGCCGCCACCTTTTGCTTCATGTCGGCCAAAGACAAAGAAGCTGGTGCAAGCGTCTGTGCCTGCGTCAAAGCTGAGGCCAAGCCGATGACCATGACACAAAAACCTGACCTGAGCCAGGTTTTACCCAAACGCCGCGTGTTTTGACCCTGCATGCAGGTCAATTCATTGGTATTGTTCATGACTGAAATCCAGACTTCAAGGGTGAAGACCGGGATTTCAAAGGAAAAAGATCGGATTCAAGAAGCACGTCTGACAACATGGCATCCCGGTCATGGGCCGTTATTCAAACCGTTGCTGAGCAGCATAATACTCGCGACAGCTCATCGCGGCAATGAGCAAATGCCAACGCAAGCAAACCATCAAAACCAACAATGCAGCACAACCCGAAGAGGCAAACCAGGCAGGCGGGGCGCTGCCTTCAGGAAGTTCGGGCACCTAGAACACGGCATGCTCCCAGTGGGGGGGGTGGAAGAAGTTCAGGGTCAGAACTTCACCAGAATATCCTCGTCGCGCACTACCATCTGGCATGCCAGGGGAAAAACGCCTCGAATCGGCCGATATTGCGGGTTCTTGGTGCGCTTGGTGGAAAATTTTGGCTGGTTTGAAGGAATGGCGACAAACGGCGGGCAAATTACCGTTCGTGCTGCGACGGTGTATCCATTTCCTGCAGATGTTCCAGGGCCAGCAGCAAGCTGGTGCGATGCTCACGCGCAACCACTTGCCAGGGCAGTCCCGTTAACGCGCCTTCCAGTGCCCACAGCAAATTCAGGCTTGCGGGCAAGCCGGATTTTTTGACCCTGACATAGGTCGCCACCGAACCCAGCTTGCGCAGTTGCGCCACCGTGCGAATGCCCGCCGCCAGAAGCATTTGCTGCGATTTGGGTCCCAGATTGACCAAATCAGCCAACGCGGGCGCACCCCCCGGCGCACGCTGGACTGCTGGTTTGCGCGGCTTTTTGGGTTTGCTGGGTGGCACGTCGCGCAGCGCGTCATACGTGGCACGAACATATTGACACAGGCTTTGACGGTCATCCCATAAATCAGCCGAAACGAGCAAATGGGGTCGCGCCTTGGGGTACGGAATGCCATCGAGCGGCTCGTGCATCAGTGCTCGCGCGGCCGTTGTCGGTTTCAAAAAGAGTTGGTTGTCACACAACAGACCAATCGGCTTGCCCGCAAAATACAAACAGTATTCGCCAAACATCTTGCGGGCCGTGACAGGGCCGCAGCCACTGAGCTGGTCCAGCAAAAAGTCCATCGTGCTTTGAGAAGTCGCCATGTTGCCTGCCCTCCAGAAATTGAAGCCACATCATAAATAGCGGTTGGCAATGGTGCCGCCGGATTTGATTTCGACCGGGTGCTAGGCCACACCTGCCACCAGACCAGCGGTGTAGAGAAGCAGCGCCAGCGCAATACCTCGAAATGGCACGGTGAACCAATACGTCCGCTGCTTATGGATAGCTATGCATAACCAGCGGAAGGCGACATTAAGGCACAAAGTCCGCTGAGCTATATTCAGACCAAATAAAACGTCGACAGAACAAAACTCGACATCAACCGAATTTAGCCAGAATAGGCGACGAGGTTCCAAGGCTTGGCTGATCAAGCACCCAGTGCGATACTTTTCCCGATGTAAGCCGAATTTAATCAGCAACAACACAGGTGATCACATGGTGGCAAAGGCAATAAAAGTGGGTCTGACGGCATTGGTGGTGGCGGTCGCTGGTGGGGTGGGTTGGTATGGTTGGCAGTCTGGCTCGCAACCTGAACTCGCCTCCAGTGCGGACATTGGCAGCGAACAAGCGTTTGCCTTGGCCGATTGCAAGGCACGCATGTTTGACGGTTCACCGGCGATTGCTGTGAGTTTTACCCAGGCGTTGGATCGCAGCCAAGACTTTGCCAAGTTGGTGAAGGCCAGCGAAGGCGAGCGGGCCGACCAGGCCAAACCGCTGGAGGCTCGCTGGGTGTTGGGAGACAACCCACGGGTGCTCTACCTCCCCTATGTGACGCCGGACCGCAAGTACTACCTCAACCTGTCGGCGGACCTGGCCGCCAAGTCGGGCACCAAGCTGGCCGCGGCCAAGAGTTGTGAGCTCAAGAGCGAAAGCATGCCGGACTCCTTCTACTTTGCCAGCCGTGGCGTAGTGCTTCCGGCTGGGCAAAACGGTGGCCTGCCGGTGGTGACTGTCAATGTGCCCGAGGTGGACGTGCAGTTCCTGCGTGTCAAGCCCGAATCACTTGCGCTGTTTTTGGAGCAAGTGGGGGTCAAGCGCCAGGGCCGCAATGTGCGCTACCAGGCGGGTGACGAGGGTGAGACGGACGACGGCGAGTACTACGGTGGCTATGAGGACCCGGGCAAGCGCCTCAAGGGCCGTGTCAGTGGCTATGTGCTTGATGAGTTGCGCGCCATGTCGGACAGTGTCTACATCAGCCGCTTCAGCACCGATGCGCGCGCCAACCGTCGCAACGTCAATTTTCTACCTGTGGAGCAAATCAAGGAATTGCAGGAGCCCGGCATTTATGTCGCGGTGATGAACCAGCCGGGCCGCTTTGGCTGGGACTACCAGGTCACGCATTTCTACGTCACCGATATCGGCTTGCATGTGCGCCGCCACGCCGAGCAACTGGACGTGTTCAGCACTTCGCTGAAAAGCGGACGTGCCATTGGGGGTGTGGAACTGTCCCTGGTGGATGACAGCGGCAAGTCGGTCGGCCAGGCGCAAACCGATGGCGAAGGGCATGCAGTCTTTCGCGGGCGCAGCGAATCTGCCCGCGCCCTGCTGGCGCGTCGGGGCAAGGAGATGTCGGTCCTGGCGCTGCGTGAGCCCGCCCTGGATCTGTCTGAATTTGATGCCACCGGCCATGCTTCGCGCAACAACAAGGTTTTTATTTACGCGGGTCGAGACCTGTACCGCCCTGGCGAAAGTCTTCAGGTGTCGGTGTTGTCGCGTGATGCCGATGGCCGCACGCCCACCACGGTCGTGCCGGTGACCTTGACACTCAAAAAGCCCGATGGCACCAACCTGGTCCAGCAGCTTGTGAAACCCCACGCCAGTGGTAGCGGCTACTACCAAAAGGCCTTCACACTGCCGCCCGATTCACCCACCGGAAGTTGGATGTTGCAGGCACGTTTGGACCCGGCAGCCAGGCAGCCCGATGCGCAGTGGAGTTTCAAAGTGGAAGAGTTTTTGCCCGAGCGTATGAAGCTCGAACTCAAGGCGGCTGAGGGGGCCATGGGGGCAGATGCAGGGCTGGAGGTACAGGTGCAGGGCGACTACTTGTACGGTGCACCGGCTGCGGGTAACCGGCTGCAGGGCAGTGTGTACACCGAGCGCCAGCTCAACCCCTTGCCGCAGAAGTTGCCCGGATTTTTGTTCGGGGATTTTGCCGATGACCAGGCCCGCAAACGCGAGAATCTGGAGGACAAAGAGCTGGATGCCCAGGGCCACACCGAGCTGACGATTTCGCCTAAGCTTTCGGAACGTAGCTCGCCGATGCTGGTGCGGGCCAGCTTCAGTCTGCTGGAGTCTGGCGGGCGACCGGTGGTGCGCTCGCTGGAGCGCACCTGGTGGCCGGCCGTTCAACTGGTGGCGATTCGCCCGCTGTTCAACAGCAATGTGGCGCAAGAGGGCAGCCTGGCCGAGTTCGAAGTCACGCGGGTGGACAGCGCTGGCAACTTCAAGCCTGCCAAGGAGCTGGCGCTCAAGCTGGTTTACGAGGAGCGCCAGTGGTACTGGCGCTACGACAGCGGACGCGGTTGGAACTCGGGTTTTAACACCCAGGAAGAGTTGGTCGAGGCACGTACGATGAACCTGAAGGCGCGCACCAAAATCGCACTGCCGGTGCGCTGGGGCCGCTATCGCCTGGAAATTGCCGACCCCGAGACTCAGCAAACCCTGCGTTATGCCTTCTACGCAGGTTGGGGTGCGCAGGATGCCGATGACTTGGGCAACCGGCCAGATCGGGTGCAACTCAAGCTGCAGGGAGCCCCCTTCAAACCGGGCCAGATCGCCAAGCTCAGCATCAAGCCACCGCACGACGGCGAAGCCTTGGTGACCGTGGAGGGCGACCGCGTGCTGTACCAGAAGCGTATTGCGGTGCGTGCCTCTGGCACCGACACCGAAATCACCATTGACGAGGCCTGGAAGCGCCACGACCTCTACATCACCGTGGCGGCGTTTCGTCCCGGCAGCCAGGGTGACCGGGTGACACCCGCGCGTGCGCTGGGCCTGGTGCACTTGCCGCTGTGGCGAGAGGATCGTCAGGTCAAGCTTGACATCAGCGCACCGGCCAAAGCAACGCCAGAACAATCCCTTCCGCTGCGCATCAAGGCACCACAACTGGCTGGCAAACCAGACATGGTCACGGTGTCTGCGGTGGACGTGGGCATTCTGAACATCACCCGTTACAAAACCCCGAACCCAGCCGACTTCTTTTTTGGCAAACACCGCTATGGCGCGGACATGCTGGACATCTACGGCAA
>JAQTSL010000291.1 GCA_028711355.1 Rhodoferax sp. | reverse complement strand
CACCCCGATCATCAACCCGCCGCAAAGCGCCAGCTTGGGCATTCACGCCACCAAGGACCGCGCCGTGGTCGAAAACGGCCAAGTGGTGGTGCGTCCAATGAACTACTTTGCGCTGAGTTACGACCACCGCATCATCGATGGCCGCGAGGCCGTGCTGGGCCTGGTAGCGATCAAAGAAGCGCTGGAAGACCCGGCCCGCCTGCTGTTCGATATCTGATACTTTGCGGGGTAGCTGAATTGGGGGCAGATGCGGCCGCGCAGCGCAACGGCTCTGACCCCAATTCAACGGCTTGCACAAGAGACATGTATTTCAGAAAGTAAAAAAATGAACAAAAATTTTGATGTCATCGTCATCGGCGCGGGCCCCGGCGGCTACATTGCCGCCATCCGTGCGGCCCAACTGGGCAAAACCGTGGCGTGTATCGACGCCTGGGCCAACGCCGCTGGCGGCCCGGCGCCGGGCGGCACTTGCACCAACGTCGGCTGCATCCCAAGCAAAGCCTTGCTACAGTCGTCAGAGCACTTTGAGCACGCTGGACATGCGTTTGCAGACCATGGAATCAACGTCAAAGGGCTGACGCTGGACCCCGCCAAGATGGTGGCACGCAAAGATGCGGTGGTCAAGCAAAACAACGACGGCATCCTGTATCTGTTCAAGAAGAACAAGGTCACGTTTTTTCACGGCACCGGCTCATTTGTCAAGGTCGTCGCGCCCGGTCAGGGTGCGGCTTCATTGCCCCACGGTGGCTACGAGATTGCCGTCGCTGGCAAGGCACCCGCCACCCTGGTCGGTGCACAGGTCATCGTCGCCACGGGTTCCAATCCGCGCGCACTGCCTGGTGCGCCGTTTGACGAGCAGCAGATTTTGTCCAACACCGGCGCGCTGGCGCTGACCGAAGTACCCAAAAAGCTCGGTTTGATCGGTTCCGGTGTGATCGGATTGGAGCTGGGTTCGGTCTGGCGCCGTCTGGGTGCTGAGGTGACCATTCTGGAAGGTCTGCCGGACTTTCTGGGGGCGGTTGATCAGCAAATCGCCAAAGAGGCCAAAAAGGCGTTTGACAAACAGGGCCTGAAGATCGAGCTGGGGGTGCAGGTGGGCGAAGTCAAGGCTAGCAAGAAGGGTGTAACCGTGGCTTACTCCAACGCCAAGGGTGAAGCGCAGTCGCTGTCGGTAGATAAGCTGATTGTGTCGATCGGCCGCATCCCCAACACCCATGGCTTGAACGCTGACGCGGTGGGCCTGCAACTCGACGAGCGCGGCGCCCTCGTGGTCGATGCCGACTGCAAAACCAACCTGCCCGGCGTCTGGGCGGTGGGCGACGTGGTGCGCGGCCCGATGCTGGCGCACAAGGCCGAAGAAGAAGGCGTGGCGGTAGCAGAGCGCATGGCCGGTCAGCACGGGCACGTCAATTTCAACACCATCCCGTGGGTGATTTACACCAGTCCCGAGATCGCCTGGGTCGGCCGCACCGAGCAGCAACTTAAAAATGACGGTGTGGCGTACAAAGCGGGCACCTTCCCGTTTCTGGCCAACGGCCGCGCGCGCGCGCTGGGCGACACCACCGGCCTGGTCAAAATTTTGGCCGACGCCAAAACAGACCAGGTGCTGGGTGCGCACATCGTCGGCCCGATGGCCAGCGAGCTGATCGCCGAGTGCGTGATGGCGATGGAATTCAAAGCCAGTGCCGAAGACATTGCGCGCATTTGCCACGCCCACCCGTCGCTGAGTGAAGCGACCAAAGAGGCTGCACTGGCGGTGGACCAGCGTACCTTGAATTTTTGACTATATATAAAATCGGCTTCTAGCGCTTATTAGTAAAGCGTTGGCAGCTACTAATTAAATAGTATTAATTAAGCCCGGTGAGCGTCCGAAAAATCTACCAAACCGAATTGGCGGCACGCGGTTACAGCGCCGACCCGGCGCAGTTGCGCGCCGTGCAAGTGCTGCAAACCTGCGCGCAGGAGTGGGGTCAGTTTCGTGAAAAGCGCTCCAACCCACTCAAAAAACTGATTAACCACCCACCGGTTCCGCAGGGTATTTATCTGTATGGCGGGGTCGGGCGCGGCAAGAGCTTTCTGATGGATTGCTTTTACAACGCGTTACCCCTCAAGCGCAAGACGCGGCTGCATTTTCATGAATTCATGCGTGAAGTGCACCGTGAGCTGGCCGCGCTGCGCGGCACCGCCAACCCGCTGGACGCGCTGGCCAAAAGTATCGCGTTGAAATATCGCCTGATCTGTTTTGACGAATTTCATGTGTCGGACATTACCGACGCCATGATCCTGCACCGCCTGCTCAAAGCCTTGTTCGAGAACGGTGTCGGACTGGTGACCACGTCCAACTACAAGCCCGACGATTTGTACCCGAACGGCCTCAACCGTGACCGGCTGTTGCCAGCCATTGCCATGATCAACGCCCAGATGCAGGTGCTCAACGTCGATCATGGTACCGATTACCGGGTGCTGGCGCTGGCACAGCTTCAGCTGTACCACCATCCGCTGGGGCCGGCGTCTGAGGCAGCGCTGTCGCACGTGTTCGACCGGCTGGCCGAGACTCTGGACCAGGACCCGGTGCTACAGATCGAGGCCAGAACCATTTTTGCGTGTCGTCGCTCCGGCGGTGTGGTCTGGTTTGACTTCAAAACCCTGTGCGGTGGCCCGCGCTCGCAGAACGATTACCTTGAATTGGCAGCACAGTTTCATACCGTGGTGCTCAGTGGCGTGCCGCAGATGTCACCGCGCATGGCGTCCGAGGCGCGCCGCTTTACCTGGCTGGTCGATGTGCTGTATGACCGGCACGTCAAGCTGATCGTGTCGGCTGCGGTCAGTGCGTCGCAGCTCTACCCAGAGGGGCCGTTGGCGCACGAATTTACCCGCACCGTTTCCAGGCTTAACGAAATGCAAAGTGCCAACTATCTGGCACTAGAGCGGCGCCAGGTTGATACCCGATTGACCGCCTGAACCGCGCGGGCGCGATTCAAAGTCGGGTGTGCAAGTGGTGGCGACTAGCGGTATTTGGGGTTTGATTCGAATAAGACCGCGAAGCGCCCGTAGGGATGCCCCAAGGGCAGGTCTTTTTCGACTCTGACCCCAATGGCTGCGGGTTCAAGGCGTATTGGGGTTTTGGCAGAAACCGCAGAATTGGGGTCAGAGTACAACCGGTGTTTCTTTGTTACGCTTGTATGGGCTTTGCGCCCGGTCGTAATCTGACCCCAATTCTGCTAGCACCATCACGGCTGAGCTACCCCCACTTTGAATCGCACCCGGCCAGACCAGCCCAGCGATAATCCAGCGCATGTCTTCTCCCAAAGTTCTATTTGGTTTTCACGCCGTCGGCGTGCGCCTGAAAACCGCGCCCCAATCAGTCGTCGAAATTTACGCTGACCCGACCCGGCGCGACGCCCGGATGCGACAGTTTGTCGAAAAGGTCAATGAAGCCGGGGTTCGCCTGATTGAAGCCGACGCGATGCGCCTGGCTAAGCTGTGCGGCAGCCACGGCCACCAAGGGGTTGCCGCACGCGTGCAGCCGCTGGCGCAGGTGACGTCGTTGGACGAACTGCTGGAGCAGTTGGAGGCCGCCAACGCCGAAAAACCGGTTTCAGAGCGGCAGCAGCCGTTGCTTTTGGTGCTCGACGGCGTGACCGACCCGCACAATCTGGGCGCTTGCTTGCGCGTGGCCGACGGCGCCGGCGTGCACGCGGTGGTCGCCCCGAAAGACCACGCTGCTGGTATCAACGCCACGGTCGCCAAGGTCGCTAGCGGCGCGGCTGAGACGGTTCCGTATTTCATGGTGACCAACCTGGCGCGCACCTTGAACGAGCTCAAAGAGCGCAACATCTGGATCGTCGGCACCAGCGACGTGGCGCCGCGCACGTTGTACCAAACCCAATTGACCGGTCCGCTGGCGCTGGTGTTGGGGGCTGAGGGCGACGGCATGCGCGCGCTGACTGCCAAAACCTGCGACGAGCTGGTCAGCATTCCGATGCGCGGCGCGGTCGAAAGCCTGAACGTGTCGGTGGCCAGCGGCATCTGCTTGTATGAAGCCGTGCGTCAGCGCACGGCTGTTTGAAGTGTTTTTTACTTTGGAGAAGGTTGCTATGAGTGCAATGAAAATGAGAGCTGTCTGCGCTTTATTGACAGGCGTCATAGGCGTATTTTCCTTGCAAGGTTGCACGCAGGAGCAGCAGAACAAGATTAGCCGCGACATCCAGAACTGGACCGGCACCAACGGCGTGCTGGAGTTTTACGCGGGTGACAAGGTGGCGCGCCGGTTCCTGAAGATCGACAAACTCTCGACCGCCATGGGTACCCAAGACAACCTGCCACGCCCGTACCGCTACGGCTACGGCGTGATGGACGAAAACCTCAACTTTGTGGCTGACCCAGGCGAGAAAAGAGTCTATTTTGAAATTAGCGACTACGGCACGAACTACCTGTTCTTCGAAAACCCGCACTGATCCGTTCGGTTGCTTGGGTTAAGTGAAAGAACCGGTTGTCATACCGGGCAGCGACCCGGTATCCATGAATTTGAAGCAATGGATGGCGGATCGGGGTCCGCAATGACAGCCTT
>JAQTSL010000290.1 GCA_028711355.1 Rhodoferax sp. | reverse complement strand
CCCGATGTGGTCCAGTATGTGCCGGATGTCAGCGCCATGCGTGATGAACGCGATGATGCGCATCTGTCCACCGCAGATCGAGCACAGCAGCGGGAACTCTAGTCAGTTGAGGACAGAGCTGGTTCGCTGCGCGTAACTGCGGTCTGTCCCGCAAGGTCTCAGGATTCTGGCGATCAGCACCGCCCACAGGTAATGTGCTGGGCGCTTGAGCGGCACCGGCTGTGCAGGCACGGCCTGCGACTCGGCCTGCACTGCCACCGGTTGCGCCAGTGCGGCCAGCGCCGTAACCGCAGCCCGCAGTGGTGAATTCGGTGCCAGTACCCCAAAGTGGCGATGCCGGTGCGTGCGTGGTGGCGGCACCAGGGCAGCGATACGGGCTATCAACTCCAGCGGTGTGAGCGTAATCTCGTCTGCCCTGGCACCACGCTTGTAGCCGCTCCAGCGCAGCGCGGTCGTGTGATTCGATGCAGACACCAGCATCGACCGAGAAACCACTGTGCGGATAGCCCAGCATCTCTTTGGCGTCACGTCTCTCCAGCACACCCGGCCCACGAATGCGCGCAGGATGCGTTTGCCCAAGGTGGTCTGCACTTGTGCCACGACAGCGGCATCGACCCCACTGGCCGGGTGGAAGATCACGCTGGTGGGTAAGGATTGAAGATCGGTATCGACATTCGCTGCGCCCGACACCGCCTCAAACACGCCATCGACCACACCAACACGGAAGTGCACATGCTCATTCAGGCTCGAGCCAAAGCGGTGGATGAAGGCCACCGCTCCGATGTGCAGCGCTGCCCCATTGCTCGATCAGGTTCAGTTCGCGAAACACGCGGGCAATCACATGGTTGCGAATTTTGGACACCCCTTGGCGCATGTCTTCTATGGTCATCCCTGGCAGCAGAATGCCAGGGCTTTCAACCTCGATGCGGTCATCAAAGAACGACACACGAATAGGCCGCACCGCGCTGTGAGTAGTCGGCATGCACCAGCGCGTTGATTACCGCCTCGCGCAGCAGCAGCAGCAGCAGCGGAATGCTCCAGACATCCTTGCGCCGCACAGCGGAAAAATCAGCCCCGCGCATGGCGTGTTTCTTCAGGAACAGCATGACGCTGTCCACTGCCGTGGGCAGATGCTCGCGGATATCGACGTGATCAAAGATTTGCGCTTTCTCTGTGCCGATAAAGCGGCCACATTGCACCCAGGCATCGGAAAAATGCAGCTCCCGGTCTTTGCCAAACAGCAGAACAGCGCCCTTGGTCGGCACGGTCTGGCCTTGGTACTGTGTGACCAGCTTGAGCGTGCGCAGCGCTTGCGGGTCTAGCGTACTGATACCGGAGAACAGTTGGCGTGCGCGGGAAGGGCCTTGTTCAAGGACATTGTGGATACATGGAGACATGTCTTCTGTCTCCGCAACATGCCCTCTATCGCCCCATCATGGGCATCAAAAACCTTCTGAAACCCCGCATGAAACAAGGGCTTTTGATGGCTTCCGTTCAACGTCAAAGGTCATAACCATTCCAGAAATACCAGCCTGCCGGTGGCCAAGTCAGTCAGGCTGCCGGGAGCTTGCGTAAGCATTCAATCGGTCACGCCACTGCTCTCAGGGTGCCGGATTGGTAACCGTGTTCATCTGCAGCGTGACCTCCGTCTGCGCGTACAGCCGACCGTTAACGGTGGCGCCGGTGGCCAGCGAAACCAGGGTTTTGCTCAGTATGATTCCCTTGAAGTCGGCTGCCGTTCCCAGCGTCGCCTTGCCCTCGACTTGCCAGAAGATGTTCTTGGCCTGCGCGCCGCCGGTCAGGGTGACGATGGCGCTGTTGTTCACCACCAGGTCCTGCCCGATCTGGAAGATCCAGACGTCATTGGCACCCCCGGCCAGCGTTACGCCGGCGCTGGTCAGCAGCACGCCGGTGCCCCATTTGTAGAGCCCAGGAGCGAGCGTCAACCCGCTGATGTCGCCAGCGCCCAGTTCCGTGAAATCGGGCGTGGTTCTTCCAGCGGCGTCGTTGAAGGCCGTTCCCATGTCAAGCACCGCGTTGTCCACCAGGGTCTTGTTGGCCGCGGGCGGACTGCCGGCAAAACAGCTGGTACTGCCATTGCCGGTATAGGCGGCATCGACGCCGTAGATGGTGCCGGTGATCTCGGGACAGGTGACGTCGATAAAGGCCGCGCTGATCGGGCTGGTTCCAATATTTCCGGTGATGGCCGAGGCCGGAACGTCGGTGATGCCAGCCTTGCTCAGAATCACGAAATTGCCGGCAGTTCCTAGAATAACCGGCGCCCGACCGACGCTGGCGATATTCAGCCAGAAACCATCCGTAGTCAACAGCGGGCTGCTAAACGGCAGGTAGCCCTTGGCGCTGACGTAGTCGGCCAGCACGGTTCCACCTTGTGCCTGCAACGTTGGCGAATAGAACTTCCATTGCCGATTGACCGCATCCCAGGCCCATGCGCTTGTCATGCCCTTGCCGGCAGCGCTCAAGCTGCTGCCCAGGGTCTGGTCCAGTTGCAACGGGGTCTGGTTATCGGCGCTGCCCATCAGGTTCCAGCCATTTTTCAGATCGCTCGCAACCAGCGCAGCCGGGGCGGTCGCGGGGCCGCTGACGGTCGTGGCGCTGGAGGCATTGACCCAGAAACCGTCCTTGGGCCCAATGCTGGTCAATACATCGTAGCCCTTGTCCTGGGCGTACTTTGCCAATGCCGTTGGTGACATCGCAGGCGCGTAAAAACCCCACTTGCTGGTCGCCTTGTCCCAGTTCCAGACCGTTGTAATTTTGGATGCGTCGCCCAATTGGGCGGCCACATCGATTGCAGTGGTGTCACTGTTGCCGACCAGATTCCAGCCTGGGATCAGGTTGAAGGCCGCTTGCCCATGGGCGGCCAGGCTGACCGAAAGTGTGGCCGCCAGCAGTGCCAGTTTGGCCGGTTGGGGGATGATATGTTTTGACATGTTGTGACACCTTGAAAAGGGATAATGGGTTAGGTTGCGCTGACGCGTGGGCTGCTCGCACCCGGTGTTGTGTCTGGTGCTGGCCGCGCGCCACCTCATGGTTAATATAGCGGCGGCATGCCAGCGCGTCTGTGCGCCGGCGAACACAGGGACGGTGCCGCGTCGTTAAAGCCAGAACCCAGTCCGACTCGATTTGCACAGTTAGTCCAATGTCGGGCTTGGAGGCGGCAGATCGCATATGGCTACTACCGCTTTGTCTATTGCTGGCATAACTGCCGAAATGTCCGAGGCTCCACCATAGCCAATAAAATCTCGGACTTATCTGGTCAAGTACTCGATAAGATTCAGCTTTCATCCCGGTGGGTGGCAATGGCTCCTTAACTTTAGCCGAACCGCTTAGCTTAAATACTCAGCCGCCTCTATGACACCCACAGCGTCAAGCTATATCCAGGCTCTGCAAATGCACGCTCACCCAGAAGGTGGCTTTTACCGGGAAACCTATCGAAGTGGTCACCTGATCGACGTGACCCAGCCTGTTGCTGGTGTAGTGGTTCAGAGAAACATCAGCACGGCGATTTACTATCTGCTGGAAAAAGACAATTTTTCGGCTTTTCACAAAATTCAGTCTGATGAGATGTGGCATTTTTACGCTGGTCAAGCCTTGGAGGTACTCGAACTCAAGGAAACTGGTGAGCTGCGTTGTACCCGTCTGGGTCCCGATGTTTTGATGGGCGAGGTTTTTCAACATGTGGTTCCTGCCCATACCTGGTTTGCATCCAGAGTGGCTGCCGGTGGGGCTTTTTCTCTGGTCGGGTGTACCGTGGCGCCGGGTTTTGACTTCGCTGATTTTTGTCTCGCAGATCCTGGGCAATTGCTGGCACAGTTCCCGTAACACCGTCAGTTCATTACCGAGCTGACCCGCTAGGCGCGGGTTTCTTCCCCAACACCTTTTCCTTATGACTTCTTCCCCCCAGGGCACTCTTGGCATCGACTTCGGAACCTCCAATTCCGCCATAGCTTGGGCTGACAAGCTGGGTGATGCCCGTCACCTTCCCCTGGAGGGCCAAGCGACTTCCATGCCCACGGCCGTGTTCTTATAACGCAGAGGACCAAAGCACACACTTCGGACGCAATGCTGTGGCGCATTACCTGGGGGGCACGCCAGGGCGCCTGATGCGTTCGCTCAAAAGCTTGCTGGGCAGCCCATTGCTGCAGGAAACGACGGTGATCAACCACCGGCAGATCAGCTTTCAGGACATCATTGCCACCCTTCTGGCGGCCTTGCGCGAGCGCGCCACACAGTCACTGGGTAGCGCGCCCAAGCGTGTGGTGATGGGCCCGCCCGGTGCACTTTGTCGATGACCCCTTGCCTAGTGGCCATAGAGGCCTGTCGTGGTGCGCACCACTGGGCACGTGAACTGAGCAAACTCGGGCACACAGTGCGACTGTTGCACGCCAAAATCGTGCGCCCTTTGTCAGCGGCAACAAGACCGATGCCACCGATATGGCCGGGGCGCTGCTGTTCAATTGAGTGCAGCAACCCTGAGCAGTCCCAAATCCCACAGCGCGGCTTGAGCGGCCTGTGGCAACGGCGTATGGGGTTCAGCGCCAATCAGCGCGG
>JAQTSL010000026.1 GCA_028711355.1 Rhodoferax sp. | reverse complement strand
GATGGACCCCAATCCGGGCCTGCCGGGGCGCAGGGAAAGACGGTCGCCATCATCAGCGATGACTTGCGCAACGGTGGCATTCTGGGTGTGGCGCAGGGCATTCAAGAGGCTGCCGGGGTGCTCAAATGGGGCGTCAAGGTATTTGATGCCGCAGGCACTCCGGCCGGTCGGCAAAAAGCCAGCGCAAATGCTTTGGCTGCTCACCCCGACGGCCTGATTCTTGTCGGGGCCGATGCCCAGGCCATGCAGCCGCTGCTGGCCCCTATTGCCAAGCAAGGTGTGCCGATTGTGGGCTGGCATGTCAGCGCTATGGCTGGGCCGGTGCCCAACAGCCCGGTGGCCATGAATGTGTCAACCCATCCGCTGGATGTGGCACGTGTCACCGCCATGGCGGCAGTGATTGCAGCCAAAGGGGCGGCTGGTGTGGTGATTTTTACCGATTCCAACTTTGAAATCGCCATGGCCAAGGCCAATGCCATGGCCGACGTGATTCGCGCCTGCAAGGGCTGCAAGCTGCTTGAAATTCGCGACGTGGCGATTTCCCGCAATGCCGAGCTGATGCCAGCCGTGACCCGTGAACTGCTGGCCCGTCACGCTGCGCAGTGGACCCATGCCCTGGCCATCAATGACATCTACTTCGACTTTGCCGTGCCCGAGCTGATCAAGGCCGGGCCGGCCGGGCGCAAGATCAGTCTGCTGTCGGCGGGCGATGGCAGTGCTGCGGCGTTCATGCGTATTCAGGCCAAAACGTTTCAGAACGGTACGGTTGCGGAACCACTGAATTTGCATGGCTGGCAATTGGTGGATGAGCTTAATCGCTTGCTGATGCGTCAGCCGGTGAGTGGCTATGTGCCGGCGGTTCATTTGGTCACTTCTGACAATATTGCCTTTGACGGCGGGCCGCGTCTTCAATATGACCCCGACAATGGCTACCGTGACAATTACCGTCGTATCTGGAAACCTTAAAAATATCAAAAAAGGCGCTGATGCCCTTCACGTCGTTGCCTCGTTCGCTGCTACCCAAATCCTTGCGGCGACAGTTCTTTTACGCCTTGTCCGCCTTGGCCTTGCTGGCGGTTGCCGGCGGGCTGATGGCGCTTTACGCTTTGCGCGTGGCGGTAAACAGCTCGCAGCAATTGGCCGGGGAACGGCTGGTTCACATGCAGGACTCGCAGGAATTGCTGCAACGAACCTTGTTGATTGAGCGCGAGACGTATCGGATGCTGGATGGGCAATCGCTTGAGGTCATGCGGGGGGGCTATGCCGACATCATCGAGCGGCTGGAGGTGATCGACAATTTGGTCAAGCGTTTGGTCACAGGCAACGATGATGTCAATGTGCTGGCGCTGCACCAGGCCAGTCAACTTTTTCGCAACACGACGCACATTGTTGCCAGCTTGCGTGAAGCTGTTTTGCAAGCAGAGTCAGCAGATTCTGCACCCCATGGACCTGGGTCGCGCGGCTCCAGCGCAGAGCGTCAGGCGCAAGCTGAGACGGTTCGCCATTTCCACCAGGAGTTGCAGCGCCAGGCCTATGCCATGGCCACATCAGCCCAGGGCTTGTCGGCGCACTTTACTCAATACTACCAGGATGCCGTGGGCCAATTGGTGCAGACTTCGCGCACAAACCAGCGCTGGGTGCTGGTCTTGTTGGTGGGTAGCTTGTTGCTGGCCTGGCTGGTGATGAAATATTTTTTTGGCCAGCATGTGCTGAACCGTTTGCGGCTGGTCAGCCACTATTTGCGCTCGGATGACCGCACACTGGTATGGCAACATGTGCCGGTAGAGGGCAGTGATGAAATCGCACAAATGGCGCGTGCAGTGGAGTTGTTCCTGGAAGATCGCCATCAACTGGCCCTGGTCAACACCGCATTGGAGACCGAGCGGGCGCGCCAGGAAGAGCTGATCAAGAAGCTGGCGCAAGTGCATGGGCAGTTGTTGCAATCTGAAAAAATGGCCTCTATCGGTCAATTGGCGGCCGGGATTGCCCACGAAATCAACAATCCAATCGGGTTCATCAATTCCAACCTGGGCAGTCTGCGTCGCTATGTGGAAGACCTGTTCAAAGTGGTGTCCGCTTACGAGGCTGGTGAAGCCGAGTTAAAAGCTGAGACCCGCTCCGCCATGACCAAGCTGAAGCAGGAAATTGACATTTGTTTCTTGCGTGAAGATGTCGTTACTTTGCTGATGGAGTCCATGGAGGGCATGCAGCGGGTCAAGGGCATTGTGCAGAATTTGAAGGACTTTGCCCGGGTTGGCGAGGCCGAGCGAATGTCCGCCAATCTGGAAGAGTGCCTGGACAACACGCTCAACCTGGTGGACAACGAATTGAAGCTCAAGGCTACGGTGGTCAAGGCGTATGCGGGCATCCCGTATATTGAATGCATTCCATCACAACTCAACCAGGTCTTCATGAATCTGCTGATCAATGCCGCCCAGGCCATCGAGACCCGTGGCACCATCACAGTGCGCACGGGGCAGGAAGATGACAAGGTGTGGGTGGAGGTGCAAGACACCGGCACAGGTATTCGGCCCGAGCACCTGGACCGCATTTTTGACCCCTTTTTCACCACCAAAGCGATCGGCAAAGGTACTGGGCTTGGGCTTGCCCTGTCGTATGGCATTGTTCAAAAACACGAGGGCGAGATCAGCGTCAAGAGCGAATTGGGTGTTGGCTCAGTCTTTCGCGTGACCCTGCCAATCCACGCGAACCAGCCTGTCTAGGCCTTCGCATCTCCAACGACTTTGCCCTTTGGACCACTGTTCTGCTGATAGGGCTTGCGATTACCAAGCTGCCCGTTGAAAAACTGTCGGCGCGGGTCACGCCTGGTCAGCCTATTTTTTATAGACTTTTTGACCTCTAGCGCATATTGGGATTGCGCTAGCAGCTATCAATTTTAAATATAGGTGATGTTATCAAACGGCTAATACAAACCGTTCCTCAAGCGCTGCACGCAAGGCCCTGACCGTCACAGGTGCTGAATCGGGGTCGATGGCAGCACGCAGGGCGACGTTGATGCCTGTTCCACGCCGAGTTGACGGTTGTCACGCGTCAGCCCAAATCTGATAGCATTTGCCGAATAAATATTTTCCCGGTCCAGCTTAGGAGGTTGTCGGCATGAACCATGTTCGACACTCCGATCTTTGTCAACGGGCTCGCACTCGGGCTCGGTATTTTCATTTGCCCTGGGCCAAAAGACGTGCTGATACTGCGGCAAGCGCTGTTGGGGCGGCCTTCCTTTGAACTGATCGCTATCGGATGTATCAGCGATGCCCTGCTCATTTGGCTAGCTATCGCGGGTTTGTCTGCCGTCTTTGTTGTAGCGCCAGTTCTGCAATCTGCGGCACTTTGGTTTGGCACCTGCTTACTGGCCGGTCACGGTATTCTTGCCGCAAGAAGCGCCATTCGTGGCGGCGATGTCGCAAGCGCACTGTCAAACCAGGACAAAGAAGAATCACCGGGGAAGAGCTGGCTCGCTTTGCTGTCGGTCTCGTTTCTCAATCCGGTGGCTTGGCTGGATGCGGTTCTGATTGTGGGTAGCGTGGGTGCGGCACTACCCCAGAGCTCGCAAGTCAGCTTTGGGCTAGGCGCTGTAGCTGCCTCATTGGGTTGGTTCGCCGCACTTGTTCTTGGAGTGCGGGGCGCGGCACGCTGGATGACATCACCCCATGCTTGGCGGCTACTTGATGGGTTGGTTGCTGTTGCCATGCTGGGTCTGGCCATCCATGTGGCGTGGGATTTGATTTAGGCCTTGACAGGTTTTAACCCAACCAGACTTAGCCAAGTGACAGCAGACAGGGTGATCGCTGCACCGACCAACTGTTGCAGTGAGGTCAGTTCACCCAGAAAGAAGGCAGCACCGGCGATGCCAAAGATCGGCACCAGATTGCGGTAGCTGCCAGCAACGTTGGCATGAATCATCTTCAACCGAGAAAATCCATTAGGGCACAGATGGATGGCGAGGCGAGTTGCGGCCATATGGAACGAAAAGGCCAGCGGTCGGCTGAGCGCCAATGGTGAATGCTCAGCGCCAAAATTATCGGCGTGGGAGCCGGGCACTCGTACTCGATTTCAAAGCCAACTCGGATTTGGAGCGGTTCGCCAGTCGTAAAGTTTTGTGACCCGAATTGCATCACTGGCTTTCTTGAATCGGTTCAGCCTGCGTTCATACACCTACGCGCAAGATGCGATCCACACCAACTCAAGGAGCTTTCATGAAACACCTCATTTCTACCAGAGCGCTGGCGGCAGTTGCAGTCGCACTGGGCGCTTTCGCCGCAGCTTCGGCTGCGCACGCCCGCAGCGATGTGTACTTTTCGATCGGCGTGCAGGTGCCGGGCATTTATGTACAACCATCGCCGATGCATCTGCAACCCCGGCTCGTCTTTATGCCGGCACCCGGCCACTTCGGGCGCTATGAGCGCTATGGCAATGATCGACGCAATCACGGGCAGCACTGGCAAAGCCGTGGTCCTTATGGCTTGCAGGGTCGCGATGGCAGCGCCAACGTGTACGGTTCGGGCAACCCGCGCAATCAGTGGCGTCAATCGCGCCTGGTTGGTCCTTACGGTGATCTTGATCGTGACGGTGTCAGAAACCAATGGGACCGCGATCTCGACGGAGACGGCGTTCGTAACCGATATGACCACATGCCAGCCAATCCAAACCGCAGGTAATCAGAGCTGCAAGGAAACCGCTATTGAGCGGCATGGGGGCTTGCGCCGGGTCACCGATCAAACCTATCTGGTGGCCCACGGCCCGGTCTGTCACCCCCGACTTGTCGCAATCCCTTCAAATCGGCCAAATTTCCGGGCTAAGCGAGCCAATAGTGCGCCGTTGAGCCCCTTTGAAGGCCATTTTCACCTGGCATTCAAATTGCAATAACAAGACTTCCCACCCTATCAGGAGTCTTTCATGTCAGCAACCCTCAAGGCGCGCATTGCCGATGTGTTTGATGAGCCGGGGTGCGACATCAACCAGGGCAAGAGCGACAAAGACCGCAAAAAGGGCTGTGGCAAACAGCTCCTACCCGGCGCAGCCGCGGGTGGCTGTGCTTTTGACGGGGCCAAAATTGCGCTGCAACCAATTGCCGACGTGGTGCACCTGGTGCATGGCCCAATTGCTTGCGAGGGCAACTCGTGGGACAACCGGCACAGCGCATCAAGCGGTCCGCAAATTTACCGCACCGGGTTTACCACCGACATCAACCAGCTCGACGTGATTTATGGCGGCGAAAAGCGCCTGTTCAAATCAATCCGCGAGGTGCTGGAAAAATATGACCCGCCGGCGGTCTTTGTCTATCAAACCTGCGTGCCCGCGCTGGTCGGCGACGACATTGAGGCGGTCTGCAAGCGCGCTACCGAGAAGTTTGGCAAGCCCATCATTCCGATCAACGCCCCCGGCTTTGCCGGCACCAAAAACCTGGGCAACAAGCTTGGTGCCGAGGCCCTGCTGGATTATGTGATTGGCACGCGCGAGCCCGAATTCACCACACCTTGTGACATCAACATCATTGGCGAATACAACCTGGTGGGCGAGCTGTGGCAGGTCAAGCCGCTGCTCGAAGGCTTAGGCATCCGCATCCTTGCCACCATCGCCGGGGATGGCCGCTACAACGAGATTGCCAGCGCGCACCGGGCCAAGGTGAACATGATGGTGTGCTCCAAGTCGATGATCAACCTTGCCACCAAGATGCAGCAGCGCTGGGGCATTCCGTACTTTGAAGGCTCGTTCTACGGCATTGGCGACATGAGCGAGAGCCTGCGCCAAATCACCAAACTGCTGATTCAACAAGGCGCACCGGCTGATTTGTCAGACCGCACCGAGCGACTGATTGAGGTCGAAGAGGCCCGCGCTTACCAGCGCATTGCCCACTTCAAGCAGCGCCTTAGCGGCAAGCGCGTGCTGCTCTACACCGGGGGGGTCAAGTCGTGGTCGGTGGTGGCGGCGCTGCAAGAAGCGGGGCTGGAGATTGTGGGCACCAGCGTCAAAAAAAGCACCGAAACGGACAAAGAAAAAATCAAGGAACTGATGGGCGACGATGCCCATATGTTCGACAACATGACCCCGCGCGAGATGTACGCCATGCTGCGCGACGCCCGCGCCGACATCATGCTCTCGGGTGGGCGCACGCAATTTGTGGCGCTCAAGGCGCGTATGCCCTGGCTTGACATCAACCAGGAGCGCTTCCACCCCTATGGCGGTTATGAAGGGATCGTGGCTTTGGTGCGCGAAATTGACCGCGCCATTGTTAACCCGGTGTGGCAGCAAGTGCGCCTGCCTGCCCCTTGGGGTGAAAACGGTGAAACGCTGGGTGCTGTGCCTGTCGCTGTGGAAGCCTGATCATGGCCAGCGTGATTGAATCCAAAAAAGCCTGCGCGGTGAACCCGCTCAAGATGAGCCAGCCGCTGGGGGCCACGCTGGCGTTTTTGGGGCTGGATGCCTGCATGCCGGTGATGCATGGCTCGCAAGGCTGCACCTCGTTTGGGCTGGTGCTGCTGGTGCGCCACTTCAAGGAAGCCATTCCGCTGCAAACCACGGCGATGAACGAAGTCACCTCCATTTTGGGGGGCTACGACAACCTGGAAGCCGCGCTGGTCAACATCCGCAACCGCGCTGCGCCCAAGATCATTGCCATTTGCTCGACCGGTCTGACCGAAACCAAGGGTGACGATGTCGAAGGCTTCTTGGTGACGGTGCGCAAGCGCAAACCCGAGCTGGCCGATACCGAAATCGTCTTTGTCTCCAGCCCCGATTACGTCGGTGGTTTTGAAGACGGCTACCAACACGCGGTCACCGCCATTGTGCGCACGTTGGTGAAGCCGCTGCCGGTCAAGGCAGACCAGATCACGCTGTTGCCAGGCAGTTATTTGTCGCCTGGTGATATGGATGAATTGCGCGAGATCATCGAAAGTTTTGGTCTCACCGTCATCGTACTACCCGATCTGTCGGGCTCGCTCGACGGCCATATTCCACCCGATTGGCGCGGCACCACCCTGGGCGGGACCACGCTGGCGCAGATTCGCTCAGTGGGTGCGTCGGTGTGTACGCTTGGTGTCGGCGAACAAACCCGCCAAGCTGCCTTGGCCCTGCAAGACATAGCGGGCACGCCGCTGGAAATTTTCGAGCGCCTGACCGGGCTTGAAGCCAATGACCGCTTGCTGCAGAAGCTGGCACAACTCTCAGGCCAACCGGTACCTGCCAAATACCGCCGCCAACGCAGCCAGTTGCTCGATGCCATGCTCGACAGCCATTTCTACACCGGCGGCATCAAGGTGGCGATTGCTGCCGAGCCCGATTTGTTGCTGGCCGTGGGCAGCTTGCTGATGGACATGGGCGCCGAGCTGACCTGCTGCGTCAGCACCACCAAGTCGGCCTCGCACGCGCTGCTACCTGCCGACCAAGTGATTTTGGGTGACCTGGAAGACCTGGAGCGCGGCGCGCCAGGGTGTGATCTGCTGGTGACTCACTCGCACGGTCGCCAGGCGGCACACCGGCTGAACAAGCCTTTGCTGCGCATCGGTTTCCCGGTGTTTGACCGCGTCGGCAACGCGCACCGACGCATGGTGGGCTACCGCGGCACGATGGAATTGATTTTTGAGGTGGCCAACCTGATGCTCGACCAGGTGGAACACCACCACCCCGGCGATTGGCCGCTGACACCCGAAGCGTTGCGCGCAGCGGCCAAAGCAACGCCCCCACTTTCTGAACCCTGTTTTGACAACCCCCGACTGGCGCAGGCCAGCGCCTGACCCCCAACCCAAGGAGTGCCTGTATGAAAATTGCCTTCGCTACCCAGGACAAAGAAAGCGTGAATGCGCACTTTGGCTGGGCCAAATGCATCGTCGTGTATGACGTTTCGCCCGATGGACACCAGTTTGTAGAAAGCTTCGAGTTTGGTGACACGCTTGAAGAAGACGGTGACGAGGACAAGCTCGCACCCAAGCTGACGGCCATCAAAGACTGCGCCATCGTCTATCTGACCGCCATTGGCGGCCATGGCGCAGCACGGGTGGTGGCCATGAAGATTCACCCCATCAAGGTGCCGCAACCCGAATTGATTTCCGACATTCTGGACAAACTGCAGACGGTGCTACAGGGCACGCCACCGCCCTGGCTGCGCAAGGCGCTGGCCAAAGACGGCGTGCGAACGTTCGACTTTGAAGAAGAGGTCACGCCATGACCGCACTCGCCACCGATGCGGTGCTGGTTGATGGCAATGACGGCCAAGCCAGTTGCCTGACGACACCTTTTGTGCAGCAGCTCATCAAGCAACTGCGCGCGCAGGACATGAATGGCACCTGGGACAACAAGACCGATTTGCAACTGCTCAAGCCCTACATCCACACCGCAGAAGAGCGCCGCTCCTTGCCCATTCTGGGTGACCCGGACCCCGAGACGTTGTGGCATCTGGAGATTTTTTACAACGCCATTGCCGTGGCCATTGAACGCGAGACCGGCCAGATGGTGTCGCCCATGATGAAGATGAGCCACGAAGGCTTTGGCCGCATGGTCTTGATCGCCGGCCGACTGGTGGTGGTGAACAAGCAGTTGCGTGATGTGCACCGTTTCGGATTTCCGTCACTTGCAAAACTCGCCGAGGCGGGCACCAAGTTCCTGAACGAAGCGGTCACGATGATCCGCAGCTACCCCGCGGTAGCGCAATATGGAGCCTGACCGTGAGCACTCCTTTTAACGTCACCCTGCCCAGTGGGGAAACCTGGACACCCACTTTTGTCGCCTCACTAGACGACCAAAAATGCATTGGTTGCGGCCGCTGTTTCAAGGTCTGTGCACGCGGTGTGCTTGAACTGGTTGGCCTAACCGAAGACGGCAAGCGCATTGCAGTTGACCTTGACGAAGAGGACGATGATGAGGAATACGAAAAGAAGGTCATGACGATTGCGCACCAGGAGCTGTGTATTGGTTGCACCGCGTGCGCCAAAATTTGCCCCAAGAAGTGCTACAGACATGAACCTAAATTCCTCAGTTGACCGCTGACAGATGTTACTAACTAACTGTCATGGCAGCAAAGCCACCCCAAAGCATGAAAGAAGGATGTCATTGCGGGCCCCGACCCGCAATCCAGTGCGTCCAAATTCACTGGATACCGGGTCGTGGCCCGGTATGACAACCTGTTCTTTCACGTTAAAGTGATTCTTTACGGAACGCCAAAGGCAGTCACCGTCATCTGAGGTCTTGGTTGATTCAACGGCCCGGACAGGGCACTAAAAACTTGCCACTGAAGCGGTCTCCAATCTGCGATTAAACCGTTACACCGCATCCGCCTGATTTTTAGGCGCCGCCTGCGCAAACGCCGGCTGCACCGCACAGGCCGCATCCACCGCGACGATGGCCGGGTAGGCTGCCAGATCAACCTTGAAGCGGCGCGCGCTATCAACCTGCGCCACCAGGTAGGCGTCGGCCAACGTGGGCCTGGCACCGTAGCAAAAGTCGCCACGCGCAGAGTCAGCCACCAGCAACCTCTCAAGCGCATCAAAACCGGCACGGATCCAGGTGCCGCACCAGGCCAGCACGGCGGCTTCGTTGCAGCCCAGCGTGTGGCGCAGGTACTGCAATACGCGCCGGTTGTTGAGCGGGTGGATGTCGCAGCCCACCAGCGCCGCCAACGCGCGCACACGGGCGCGGCCGCGCACATCGGCTGGCAGCAGCGCTGGGTTGGGGTAGCGCTCTTCAAGCCATTCGATGATGGCCGGCGACTGCGACAACACCCAGTCGTCCTCGATCACCGTGGGCACCAGGCCTTGCGGGTTGAGCGCCTTGAAGGCCGCGTCCAAGTGCGCTTCATGCAGCAAATCGACCGCGTGGTAGTCATACGCCACGCCCTTGAGCGCCAGCACGATGCGCAACCGGTATGAGGTACCGCTACGAAAATAGTTGTAAACCTGCAGCAGGGGCATATTCACCTCGGGAATAGCAGAAAAAGGTCAGCGCTCGTCAAAACTCACACGCAGCGCGGCGCCAATCGGGCGGGCCTGGCAACTCAGCACAAAACCGCGCGCGATCTCATCCGGTTCCAGGCCAAAGTTCTTGTCCATCGTCACAGCGCCCTCCAACACCTTGCAGCGACAGGTGGCGCAGACCCCGCCCTTGCAAGCAAACGGCAGGTCCAGCCCGGCGGCCAGCGCGACGTCCAGCACGTGGTCATCGGCGCTCATGCGCAAGGCGTGGTCCTTGCCGTCCAGACGCAGCGTCAGCGCCACGTTGCCGCGCGCGGCTGGTGCATGGCGATCGCTGGCCCGTGCCGCTCGGCGCTGCTGCTCGGACAGCGCCGCCAGCGTGGGCGAGCTAAAGCGCTCGGTGCGAATCGCGCGCTCATTTACACCAGCGGCCAACAGCGCCTGCTCGGTTGCCTCAATCATGGCGTCCGGCCCGCAGACAAAAACCTCGTCCATGCTGGCCGCGGGCAACAACGCGTCGATGAGGGCGCGCACCTTGGCGTCGTCGATGCGGCCCTGCAGCAAGTCCACCTCTTGTGCCTGGCGCGACAACACGTGGATCAGCGTGAGCCGGTCGCGGTAGCGGTCTTTGAGGTCTTGCAGTGCCTCGTTGAACATCACTGTGGCCATGCTGCGGTTGCCAAAAACCAGAGTGAACTGGGCATCAGGCTGGTCTTGCAGCGTGCTGGCCATGATCGACAAAATGGGCGTAATGCCCGAGCCCGCCGCAAAGCCCACGCGGTGAATGGCCCGAGACCGCTTGACCACAAAGCGACCGTCGGGTGGCATCACCTGTAGCGTGGCGCCGGGCTGCAATTGCGTCGCTGCCCAGTTGGAGAACACACCACCAGGCAGTGGGCGGATGCCCACCTCCAGCTCGCCACGGTCGATGTAATGCTGGTGTGCGCTGCAAATGGAATAGCTGCGGCGCACGTCGACGCCCCCAATGCGGGCACGCAGCGTCAGGTACTGTCCGGGCTGAAAGTCGAACTCAGCGCGCAGTTCGGGCGGCACGGCCAACGTCACAGCCACGGCACCAGCCGCCTCGGGGCTGATGCGCGCCACACGCAGGGGATGGAATCGGGGGGCCTGGCTCATCAGTAGGGTTTGAAGTAATCGAACGGCTCGGCGCAGTCCAGGCAACGGTACAGCGCCTTGCAGGCGGTCGAACCAAAGGGTGAGGTGCAGGTCGTGTTCTCAGAGCCGCAACGCGGGCAAGCCGCCGTCTGGTATGCATCAGCAGCTCTATTTATCGGAGCAAATTGGAGCACATACAGCTGCTGACCCGATGCCGCGCAAGCGCCCGGTGGTGCAATGACGTAGTGGCGCAGCTTGTCGTGCGCCTGCGGCGTCAGCCAGTCGCTGCTCCAGGCCGGCGCGATGCAGGTGCGCACGCTCGCCGCCAGCCCGGCGCGTGCCAGGGTACTGGCCACGTCGTCATGCATCTGGTCCACCGCCGGGCAGCCGTTGTAGGTGGGCGTCAGGATCACTTCCAGAGTCTGCGCCGTGCTGCGCACCGCGCGCAGGATACCCATCTCACGCAAATTGACCACCGGAATCTCGGGGTCGCACACCGCCTCCAGCAGCTCCCAGACCTCAAAATACCGGTCTTGCGGCGTGCGCCGTGCCAACGGCCCGACCGGCAGCGCCAAAGCTTCTGGTTCGCGGTTCAGCGCGGTGTTCACTGAACTCACCACACCGCTTGCGGTTGCGCACGCGCCAGACTTTGCATCTCGGCCAGCAGATAGCCCAGGTGCTCGGAGTGCACGCCGGTCTTGCCGGTGCTGACAAACCCGGCGCCAGACGGACGCTCCAAGGTAGCCGCGTGCAATGCGTCGTCAACGATGCGGATCCAATCGGCTTGCAACTGCGCGGTGTCAGCCGCGACACCGCCTTTTACTGCGGCGCGCTCCACCGCGCTGGGGCTGAAAAACTCTTGCGTGTAGGGCATCAGGTGCGCCAGTGCGGCCTGCATGCGTGCGTGCGACAGCTCGGTGCCGTCACCCAAGCGCACCAGCCAGTCGCGCGCGTGCTGCAGGTGGTAGCTGGCCTCTTTGAGCGACTTGGCGGCAATGGCAGCCAACTGGGCGTCGCGACTGGCAGTGAGCGCCTGCCACACCAGCACCATCAGCGCGCTGTAGAGAAAGTTGCGCCCGATGGTGACCGCGTAATCGCGCTCGGCACTGGCCCCCGGATGCAGCGCCAGACTGTGCGGCAGCTCCAGCAGCGTGTAGTTGCGAAAGTCGGGCACGTCGCGCCAGTAGGCTAGCAAATCCTCGCTGGTCTTGCCGTCTTTTTTAAGCGCAGCGACGTGCTGGTACAGCAGCCGCGCCTGGCCAAGCAGGTCCAGGCTGTTGTTGGCCAGCGCCAGGTCTTCTTCCAGCGCCGGGCCGTGGCCGCACCACTGGGCGTTGCGCTGGCCCAGAATCAGCGCGTTGTCACCCAGATGCAGCAGATAGTCGATGTGCGTCATCGCCCGGCCCTTACATATGACCGACGGCGTCAGGAATGTCGTAGAACGTGGGGTGGCGGTAGATTTTGTCAGCCGCCGGGTCAAACAGCGCGCCCTTGTCGTCGGGGTTGCTGGCCGTGATGGCACGCGCGGGCACCACCCAGATGCTGACACCCTCTTGACGGCGGGTGTAGATGTCGCGCGCCATCTGTAGTGCATGGCCAGCGTCGCTGGCGTGCAGGCTGCCGCAATGCTTGTGCTCCAGGCCCTGCTTGCTGCGCACAAAGACTTCCCACAGGGGCCAGTCTTTCAGCGCGGGGCTGTCGGGGCTCGCGGGAACACTGGGGTTACCTGGATCGCTGGGGCTTGGCGCACTCATGCGGCCCCCTTGCGTTGGCGCTGTTGCACCTTGCGCGCATGCGCCAGCGCAGCGTCGCGCACCCATTGACCGTCGTGGTGCGCCTTGACCCGGGTCGCCAGGCGCTCTTTGTTGCACGGACCGTTGCCGCCCACGGTAGCCCAGAATTCGTCCCAGTCAATGGCGCCGTAGTCGTAGTGGCCACGTACCTCGTTCCACTTCAGTTCGGGGTCGGGCAGCGAAACCCCCAGCACCTGTGCCTGCGCCGCGGTGGCGTCGATGAATTTCTGGCGCAGCTCGTCGTTGCCCACGCGCTTGATACCCCAGTGCGCGGCCTGCGCGCTGTGCGGGCTGTCGGCATCCGGTGGGCCAAACATGGCCAGGCATTTCCACCAGAAGCGGTTGACACTGTCCTGCACCATGGCGCGCTGCTCGGCCGTGCCCTGCATCAGCACCAGCAGCGCCTCAAAGCCCTGGCGCTGATGAAAGCTTTCTTCCTTGCAGACGCGGATCATGGCGCGCGCGTACGGGCCGTAAGAGCAGCGGCACAGCGGAATCTGGTTCATGATGGCAGCGCCATCGACCAGCCAGCCGATCACGCCCACGTCGGCCCAAGAGAGCGTCGGGTAGTTGAAGATCGAGCTGTACTTGGCCTTGCCCGAATGCAGGTCGGCCAGCAACTGGTCGCGCCCTACACCCAACGTTTCGGCCGCGCTGTACAGATACAAGCCGTGACCGCATTCGTCTTGCACCTTGGCGATCAGGATGCACTTGCGCTTGAGGCTGGGCGCACGCGTGATCCAGTTGCCCTCGGGCTGCATACCGACAATCTCGCTGTGCGCGTGCTGGCTGATCTGGCGCACCAGCGTCTTGCGGTAGGCCGCGGGCATCCAGTCTTGCGGTTCGATACGCCCGTCAGCGCTGATACGTGCGTCAAACGCGGCCTGTTTTTGCGCGTCCTGCGCCACCAGCGGTGCGGCGGCGCCAGTAGCCGCGGGCGCGGACTGCAAAAAAGATTGCGTGTACATGACCGCGCCCGCTTTGCTTTATTGCGCCTGCGACCAGGTGCCGTTCTTGATTTCGAGCATCCGGAACGCGCTCAGGTCCAGTCCCATGTGGTCGGTGGCGCTCATGTTGACCTTGCCGGCGGTGCCGATGTAGCCCTTGGTGGCCTCGATCGCATCACGCACCTTGGCTTTGTCCGTGTTACCTGCGCGTTTGAACGCATCCACCGCCATCATCAGACCGTCAAAGGCGTGTCCGCCAAAGGTGGAGACATCGGTCTTCCATTTGGCCATGAAGGCTTTGGTATAGGCGGTGGTGACCGGCTTCTGCGGGTCGCTGTCGGCCAGCTTGCTGGCAATCAGCAGCGCTGCCGCGGGCAGACGCACGCCTTCGGCGGCCGGGCCGGCGAGCTTGATGAACTCTTCAGAGGCGACACCGTGCGCGTGGTACAGCGGCAGTTTGATGCCCAGTTGCGCATAGTTCTTGGTGGCAATCGCCGGACCTTGGCCAAAGCCAAAAATGAACACTGCCTGCACGCCAGCAGTGTTGCGGATTTTGGTGAGCTGCGGGCTCATGTCGGTGTCCTTGGGGCCATAGGACTCGTTGGCGACAAACTCGATGCCGTATTTACCCGCCATCGCAGTGGCTTCCTTTTTGCCGCTCTGGCCAAAGCCGCTGGTCTCAGCAAACAGCGCGACCTTGGTCAGGCCGCGCTTTTTCATGTCTTCAAACACTTTTTCAGCGGCCATGCGGTCGGTATGCGGTGTCTTGAACACCCACTTCTTGACCGGCTCCACAATCACCACCGCGCCGGCCAGCGAAATAAAGGGGACCTCGGCCTTTTCCACCAAAGGCACCATTGACATGGTGCTGCCGGTGGTGGTGCCGCCGACGATGATGTCCACCTTGTCGTCGTCAATCAGACGCTTGGCAAAGGCGTTGGCCTTGCCCGCATCACTGCCGTCGTCATAGTGCACCAGTTGCAGTTGGCGGCCTAGCACCCCGCCCTTGGCGTTGATGTCTTCGACATACATCTGCAGGGTTTTGAGCTCGGGGTCGCCCAGAAAAGCGGCCGGACCGGTGACCGACAACACTGATCCGATCTTGATCGGGTCGGCGGCGTGCGCCAAGGGCAGTGCCAGCGCCAGGGCGGCAGCGGCGACGAGTGTTCTGCGTTGCATCTTCATGGGAAAAGTCTCCTGTTGTGGTTAAAAAAACGCTATTTAATCAGTAGCTATCTGCGCTTACCTGTCGAGCGCTACAGTTCATTTTATTTGCAACTCTAAGGCTCACGGCATCAACGCCGCTTCGAAATATGAAAGATCGCTGTCACAAGCGGTCCACGACCCGCAATCGAGTGCGTCCAAATTTATGGATACCGGGTCGTGGCCCGGTATGACAACCTGTTTTTTCACGTTAAATTAGCTTGGGGCGTTCATCAAAAACCCGGCGCGCCTTGCCCACCAGCGTGCGCGGGATCGTTTCGGGCGCCAGCACACTGATCTGGCACGAGATGCCGATCAGCGTCTTGATGTGATGCCCCAGCTCGTGTGCAATCTGCTCCACCTGCGCCGACGTGGTGTGCGCCGCCACCTCCCGTTGCAGTTCACAACGCACCTCGACTTGGTCCAGATGGCTGTCGCGGCGCAGGTGAATCTGGTAGTTGCCAGACAGGCGCGGGTCGCGCATGATCTGCTCTTCAATCTGGGTCGGGAACACGTTGACGCCGCGCACGATCAGCATGTCGTCGCTGCGGCCGGTGATGCGGTCCATGCGCCTGAAACTACGGCTGGTGGGCGCCAGCAGCCGCGTCAGGTCGCGCGTGCGGTAGCGGATCACCGGGAACGCTTCTTTGGTCAGCGAGGTAAAGACCAGTTCGCCCGGCTCGCCGTCGGGCTGCACAGCGCCAGTTTCCGGGTTGATGATCTCGGGGTAAAAATGGTCTTCCCAGACCACCGGGCCGTCTTTGCTTTCGATGCACTCGCTGGCCACGCCGGGGCCAATGACCTCGGTCAAACCATAGACGTCAACGGCATCGATACCGAGCTTCTTTTCAATTTCTGCACGCATGCCCTCGCCCCAGGGCTCGGCGCCAAACATGCCCATCGACAGCGAAATCTGCTCGGGTGCGACCCCCAGGCGTTCAAACTCTTCGGCAATCACCAGCGAATAGCTGGGCGTGACCATGATGATGTCGGGCTTGAAGTCCAAAATCAATTGCACCTGTTTTTCGGTCTGTCCGCCCGACATCGGCACCACCGTGCAGCCCAGGCGCTCGGCGCCGTAGTGCGCGCCCAGGCCGCCGGTGAACAGACCGTAGCCGTACGCCACGTGCACCATGTCTCCAGCCCGTCCACCGGCGGCACGGATCGAGCGTGCCATCAGGTCGGCCCAGTGGTCCAGGTCCTGCTGGGTGTATCCCACCACGATCGGCTTGCCGGTGGTGCCTGACGACGCGTGCAGGCGCGCCACTTTGTCGCGCGGCACGGCAAACAGGCCAAACGGGTAATGGTCGCGCAGGTCGGCCTTGGTAGTGAACGGAAATTTGGCCAGGTCTTCCAGCCGCTTCAGATCGTCAGGGTGCACGCCCTGCGCCTGGCACTTGTTGCGAAACGGCGCTACGTTGTCATAAGCGTGACGCAGCGACCACTGCAGGCGCTGCAATTGCAACGCGGCAATTTCGTCGCGGCTGGCGGTTTCAATTGGTTCGAGCTCACCGGGCTGGGGCTGCTTGACGGTCATGCTGAAGGTCTCCTGTGCATCGTTCTTAAAAATTCTTGAGGGGTAGTTCTAGCGCTCGGCCTGCAGGCCCGCGATCACCTCACCCTGGATACGGTAGCTTTTGCCGCGAAACAAGGCCACTGTTTTGCCGCCGCGGATGCGTACCGTGATGTCATAGACGCCGGTACGTCCGGCCAGACTGCGCTCGATGGCCTCGGCCTCCAGCACCTCGCCCTCACCGGCTGGCGCCAGGTAGTCGATGCTACAACCGCTGGCCACGGTGTTGGCGTTGTAGCTGTTGCAGGCGTAGGCAAAACTGCTGTCGGCCAACGTAAAGATAAAGCCGCCGTGGCAGATCTGGTGGCCGTTGACCATGTCAGGGCGTACCGTCATGGTCAGGTGCGCGTAGCCCGGCTTGACGCTGAGAATCTGAATGCCCAGGCCCTGGCTGGCGCGGTCGCGCGGCCACATCGCCTGCGTGACCTCGTCGGCGAGTTGCTGTGGCGATGTATCGGCTGATCTGGAATCGTTCATCAATCGCAACCTCAATGCCCAGTAAAGCGCGGCGCACGCTTTTGCTGAAAGGCGGTCACGCCCTCTTTGAAGTCGTCGCGCCAACCCAGCTCGCGCATGAACCCAGCTTCAAAATTAAGCTGCTGCTCGAGCGTGTGGCTGGGTGCGGCGTGCATCGCGGCGCGGGTCGCTACCAGCGCGCGGGTCGGCATCTGTGCCAATTGCGCGGCCAGTTGCGCCACGGCAGGGCCAAATTCGGCGTCTGGAACCGCCTTCCAGATCAGGCCCCACTGTTCGGCCTGGTCGGCGCTTAGCTTATCGGCCAGCAGCGCCAGGCCCATGGCGCGTGCCATACCGACGCGCTGCGGCAGCAACCAGGTGCCGCCGGTGTCTGGCATCAAACCGATCTTGCTGAACGCCTGCAAAAAATAGGCCGAGCGCGTCGCCACCACCAGGTCGCAGGCCAACGCCAGGCTACACCCTGCCCCCGCTGCTGCGCCGTTGACCGCGGCGAGGGTCGGTACGCGCAAGTCTTGCAGCGCCAGAATCAGTGGCTTGTAGTATTGCTCCACCACCGCGCCGATGTCGGGCTTGAGGTGCCCCACCGCCATATCGGGGTCGGCCAGGTCTTGCCCGGCGCAAAACGCACGCCCGGCGCCAGTCAGCACCAGCACACGGATCGATTCGTCAGCCTGCACCTGCGCCAACGCTGCGCGCACCTGCGTGTGCATCGCCCCGACAAAGCTGTTGAGCTTGTCGGGGCGGTTCAGCGTGAGCCGTGCCACGCCGTCGGCAATATCAAAAAGTATGTGCTGAAAATTCATGGAAGCCTTCGTATGGACAGTGTAAATAGCTATACCGATGATAGCGACGGTTGACCGTAGGGTAGCACCGTCTGCTCAATTGCACCAAAGATTGACAAGCCGGCCGCATCCAGCATCTCAATGCGAACGCGCTCGCCAAACTTCAAAAATGGTGTGGCGGGCGCGCCGTTGGCGATCGTCTCGTACATACGCAGTTCGGCGATGCAGCCGTAGCCGACACCGCCGTCAACCACCGCGCTGCCGTGCAGGCCACCCTGCTTGTTGCTGACGGTGCCCGAGCCGACGATGGCGCCAGCGCCGAGTTCACGCGTTTTGGCGGCATGTGAGATGAGCTGGGTAAAGTCGAACACCATGTCTTGCCCGGCGTCGGGTTGTCCAAACAGCACACCGTTGCGGTGCACCGTGAGCGGCCGGTGCACCTTGTAATCCTGCCACGCGCGGCCCAGTTCGTCAGGCGTGACCGCGACCGGGCTGAACGCGCTAGCGGGTTTGCTCTGGTAAAAGCCAAAACCCTTGGCCAACTCGGCCGGAATCAGGTTGCGCAACGATACGTCGTTAACCAGCATCAGCAGCCGGATGGTGTGCGCAGCCCGCGCGGGCGAAGCCCCCATCGGCACGTCGGCGGTGACCACCGCTACTTCGGCCTCCAGATCGATGCCCCAGTCTTCACGCAGCGCCCAGATCGGGTCACGCGGGCCGACAAAGCCGTCCGATCCGCCCTGGTACAGCAGCGGGTCGGTCCAGAACGAGGCCGGCAGCTCGGCGCCGCGCGCGCGGCGCACCAGCTCGACGTGGTTGACGTAGGCCGAGCCGTCGGCCCAGTGGTAAGCGCGCGGCAAGGGGCTCGCGCAAGCGGCTTCGTCAAAGGCTTGCCCAGCGCCAGCAGAACTGCCATTGAGCGCTTCATAAACTTGGCGCAATTGCGGCTCTAGCGCGTCCCAGTCGTCCAGCGCGGCTTGCAGCGTGCGCGCAATGGTCGGCACGGCGCGACAGCGGGCAAGGTTACGACTGACCACGACCAGCGTGCCGTCGCGCCCACCGGCTTTCAGGCTAGCCAGCTTCATGGGGCGGCTGCGGCGTTGCCGACAGGGCCGGCAACGCTCTCTGTTTGAGAGCTGCCGTCGTGCATCCAGCGCGCGTGTTGCGGTGCTTTCTTGGTCACCGCCCATTCATCCAACATGGCCCACTTGACCGCGTCGAGCCGCTCGCTCATGCGCGCCGTGCCAGTGTTGGCGGCCAGCTCCAGCCGGTGGCCGCTGGGGTCAAAGAAGTAAATCGACTTGAAGATGGTGTGATCGGTGGGACCGACCACGTCAATGCCGTCGGCTTGCAAGCGCGCCTTGGTGGTCAGCAATTCATCGACGCTGGCCACTTGCAGCGCCAGATGCTGCGTCCACGCCGGGGTACTGGGGTCGCGCCCCATCTCTGGGCAGGTGGGCAGCTCAAAAAACGCCAGAATGTTGCCACCACCGGCGTCCAGAAAAACGTGCATATACGGGTCAGGAGCGCCGGTGGAAGGCACTTTGTCTTCGGCAATCGCCAGCACGAACTTCATGTTCAGGTACTTCTCGTACCACAGCACGGTTTGCCTGGCATCCTTGCAGCGGTAGGCGACATGGTGGATTTTCTGGATGGTCGGCATGGCGGTCTCGTTGCAAGTTTCAGGCTGGATCCGTGATATCGGTGCGGGCGATCTGCATCGCCTGGCGCAGCACGTTGATGTCGCCAATGTGATTGGCCAGCAGCAGCACCAGCTTGGCATTGACGATCGCGCTTTGCGCC
>JAQTSL010000025.1:11994-19645 GCA_028711355.1 Rhodoferax sp. | reverse complement strand
ACGTTGCGGCTCACAATGCTCTGAAACGCTTGCACCAACTGGCACGCCAGCGGCACTGGGTCCAGCGCATTGTGTGGCATGGCGGCGTGGCCCCCCTTGCCGTGCAGCGTGATCTTGAATTCGTTGCTGGAGGCCAGCACCGGCCCGGCACTGGCCGCCATCTGGCCTAGTTTCATACCCGGCCAGTTGTGCAAGCCAAACACCGCTTGCATCGGAAAGCGCTCAAACAGACCGTCTTTGATCATCTCGCGCGCACCGCCGCCGCCTTCTTCAGCGGGCTGGAAAATCAGATAAACCGTGCCGTCAAAGTCGCGCTGGGTGGCCAGGTGCCGCGCGGCTGCCAGCAGCATGGCAGTGTGGCCGTCGTGGCCGCAAGCGTGCATCTTGCCGGGGTAGCTGCTGGCGTGGGCAAAGGTGTTTTTCTCTTGCATCGGCAGCGCGTCCATGTCGGCGCGCAGGCCAATGGCACGTCCCATGTCCTGGCCAATATCACGCCCAGACTTTGTGCCCTGCACCACCCCCACCACACCGGTAGCACCCAGCCCACGGTGGATGGCGATGCCCCACTCGGTCAACTTGGCCGCCACTACATCAGCAGTGCGCTGCTCTTTGAAACACAGCTCGGGGTGGGCATGGAGGTCGCGACGCAGTGCCACCAATGACTCGTAAGAGCCCTCAATTTCTTGTATCAAATTCATAGCTGCTTACACTTATAGTAAAAGGGCTAGAGGCCAAAATCAATAAACTTTTTAGCGCCTGTGTCAAGGCCTGAAACCATGCCTGTGAAAGTTTCAAGCACAATCATGCCTGAACATTCCAAACCATGAAGGCGCCTGTTGCTATGCTCGATTCAACCCATCAGATCATTGGTGCCTGCCCGCACGACTGCCCTGACACCTGCTCGCTGCTCACCACGGTGCAAGACGGCGTGGCGATCAAGGTGCAGGGCAACCCGGCGCACCCGCATACCGACGGCGTGCTGTGCACCAAGGTGTCGCGCTACCCCGAGCGCAGCTACCACCCGCAGCGCATCTTGCAGCCGCTCAAGCGCAGTGGCCCCAAGGGTGCCGGGCAGTTTGAGCCGGTCAGTTGGAGCGCAGCGCTGGACGACATTGCCGCGCGCTTGCAAGCCATCGCCGCACGTGACCCGCAAGCTGTTCTGCCCTACAGCTACGCTGGCACCATGGGCCTGGTGCAGGGCGAAAGCATCGCCGCACGCTTTTTCAATCGGCTCGGTGCGTCGCGGCTGGAGCGCACCATCTGCGCCACCGCCGGGGGCGAGGGCCTGGTCCATACGCTCGGTGCCAAACTCGGTATGCGGCTCGAATTTTTTGCCGAAGCCAACCTGATCCTGATCTGGGGTAGCAACTCGATCACCAGCAACCTGCACTTTTGGCGCTACGCCGCCGATGCCAAGCGCCGTGGTGCCAAGCTCATTTGTATCGACCCGCGCCGCACCGAAACTGCCGAAAAATGTCATACCCATATCGCCTTGCTGCCCGGAACCGACGGCGCCCTGGCACTATCAATCATGCAGCAACTGGTGGTGCACGACTGGCTTGACCACGACTACCTGCAACGCTACACACTGGGCTGGGAGCGTCTGCGCGAGCGCGCCCTGCTGTGGCCGCCCGAGCGCGCGGCAGCGCTGTGCGGCATCACCCCAGCGCAGATTGAGGCATTGGCGCACGACTACGGCGCTGCGGCGCGCAACGGTGCAAAAGTTGCCATCCGGCTCAACTACGGCGTGCAGCGGGTGCACGGCGGTGCTAACGCAGTACGGCTGATCGCCAGCCTGCCCGCGCTGGTGGGCGCCTGGCGCCAGCGCAGCGGTGGCGTGCTGCTGTCGAGCTCAGGAACTTTTCCGGTGCAAAAGGCCGCGCTGCAACGCCCCGACCTGCTGGCCGGGCGCGCGCCGCGCAGCGTCAACATGGCCACTATTGGCAATGATTTGCTGCGCCCGGCAAGTGGCGCATTTGGCCCGGCGATCGAGGCGCTGATCGTTTACAACAGCAACCCGGTCGCTATTGCGCCCGACTCGGCCAAGGTGGTGCAGGGCTTTGCGCGCGCCGACTTGTTTACCGTGGTGCTGGAGCATTTTCAGACCGACACCGCTGACTACGCGGACTACATCTTGCCCGCCACCACCCAGTTGGAGCACTGGGACGTGCACAGCACCTACGGCCATACCGACGTGCTGCTAAACCGCCCAGCCATCGCGCCACGCGGGCAGGCGTGGCCCAACACGCAAATCTTCAGGGCGCTGGCCACGCGCATGGGTTTTACCGAGGATTGCTTTGACGACACTGACGAAGCCCTGTGCCGCCAGGCATTTGGCACAGCGGTGAACTTTGACACCCTGCTGGTGCAAGGCTTTGCCACGCTGGACACACCTGAGGCACCGTTTGCGCAAGGCGGTTTCCCGACACCGTCGGGCAAATGCGAATTTTTCAGCCAGCGCCTGGCCGACCAGGGGCAAGACGGCCTGCCCGACCATGTGCCCAACCACGAGCCAGCGGGCAGCTCGGCGCGCTACCCGCTGGCCATGATCTCGCCGCCAGCGCGCAATTTTTTGAATTCAAGCTTCGTCAACGTTACCAGCCTGCGCGCCAGCGAGGGCGAGCCGATACTTGAAATGCACCCTGATGATGCGGCAGCGCGACATTTAAGCGACGGCTGCACCGTGCGCGTCTTCAACGACCGTGGCAGCACGCTTAGCAGACTGCGCCTGAACGGTCGCGCCCGCGCTGGCGTGGTCAACGGGCTGGGCGTCTGGTGGCGCAAGCTCGGGCTGGACGGCAGCAACGTCAACCAGCTCACCAGCCAGGCGCTGACCGACCTGGGTGGTGGGCCGACCTATTACGATTGTCTGGTGCAGGTGCAGGCGATGCAGCGCGGTGCGCCATGACGGGCCAAGACATCGTGCGTCCGCTGGACTTGTGGCGTATCTACCAGGTGGTGATCGACATCGACCGCAGCTTTGGGTTCGAGCCGACCGGGCGCGACTTTGAGAAGCTCGGTTAACAGATCGGAAACCGCCTTTGCGGGTGCGCCAAACTGCGCTTCAACAAGGTCAAACGACGTATTTCCGGCGCGCCCACCAGCACCGTCACGCGCAATCAAAGCCAGATACGAATGCCTCAATGATCACTTCTGAAACCAACACCCCCAGGCCGCTTGATTGCAACATCGCCAGCGCGCGCGAACACTCATCCGGCACAACGGCATAAATCAAAATGGTTTGCCACTGTATTAAAAATGGCAAACCATTGCTGTATTGGTGGGATGTGCGGGGATCGAACCCACGACAAACGGATTAAAAGTCCGCTGCTCTACCATCTGAGCTAACATCCCTTTCGCCGCCAGCCGCTGGCCGGAGCGAAGCCGCGCATTGTAGCCAATTTTGCGCAGCTTTCCGGGCTTGCATCAGCCTGCCTGCTGGCGATCAAAGGCAGCAAACCGGGCAAAGCTCAACCGGCTAATTGATTTAATACATAACCTGCAGCGCAATGACCAAAAGTTGCCGTCACACTGACCAGCGAGCCAAAACCATGGCAGTTCAGCGAGCCGTCACCAACCACCTGGCACGACGCATCGGGCGCTGCCACTGCCTCGTCGCTGAAAACGCAAGCCACACCCATCGACCTTTCACCCCGTGGGGCACCGTGCTGGCGCCGCAGGGTGTAGCGCACCTTGGCCAGCAAGGGATCGTGCGTAACCCGTGACAAATCGTCAACACTGACCCGCTGTGCGTGACGTTTGCCCCCCGCCGCACCCGACGCAATAAAAATCTTGTGCTGCTCTCGTGCCCACTGCGCCAAACAGATTTTGGTCGGCACCTGGTCACAGGCATCAATCACGGCATCAACCTCTGGCGGTACCATTTGCAGCCAGTTCAACGGGGTCGCAAAGTCGTCGATGCACTCAACCCGGCACTCGGGGAAATAGCTGCCAATCCGGGCGCGCATGGCCAGCACCTTGGCCTGTCCAATCGAGTCCAGCGTCGCATGAATCTGCCGATTGATGTTGGATTGCGCGACATGGTCCAGATCGACCAGCGTGATGCGCCCCACACCGCTGCGCGCCAGCGATTCCACCGCCCACGAACCGACCCCGCCAACCCCAACCACCAACACATGCGCCGAACGGATCTTTTGGCCACCGGCAATGCCAAAAAGGCGGTCTAACGCAGAAAACCGGCGATCTTGCGTCATGGCATTGGGCGCCAACCAGCAAGCCAGGTTATTTGAGGGCGGCCAACCGTTCCTTGGCCGCCGCCGCCGCCTCGGACTGGGGATAGGCCTTGATCAAGTCGGTCAGCGTCTTACGCGCTCCCTTGGCGTCTTTGAGCTCAAGCTGGCAATTCGCCACCGACAGCACCGCCTCTGGCGCACGCAGATGGTTGGCTGAACGTGCAATCAACGCGCGAAAGTTGATCATGGCCTCTTTGTAGTCACGCGTGGCGTACTGCGCGTTGCCCAGCCAGAACAAGGCGGGAATGGCATACCCGCTGCCAGCATAGCGCCCCAAAAATGAAACAAACAGGTTCTGTGCGGCCAGAAAGTCACCGCGCCGAAAAACCGTCAAGGCAGCTTCAAACTCACGCCGCTCACCCGGCTCGACGGTGAATTCGACGCCATCAACCGTCACCTTGGTCGGCTCCAACTGGGCCAGCCGTTGTTCCAGCGTCTGGCGAGTTTGCGCGTCGCTTCTAAGCTGTAACTGCAGGTCCGACAGTGCCTTGGACAATACCTCGTTGGCACCCCGCAGACTGGAAATCTCGCCGCGCAGCAACTCAATTTGACTGTGCAAATCCAGTTGGCCCTTGCTAAGGCTGGCGCCATCTTGCGCTGCGGCCTGACGGGCAGCTTGGCGCGCCTGCTCGGCTTCGGTACGCACGGCTTCAACGCGCTGACGCAAATCCAGAATGGCCTTGCGCGCCTCGTCGTCCTCGAACAACGCCGCTTGCGAACCAGCCGACATCAACACCGCCGTCAGCGCCAGCGCCAGACGCACCGACCAAGACCGCCTTGAAAAACAGATAGCGCGCAGCTTCATCAGTAGCGAATCTGTGCACGACGATTCTTGGCAAACGCCGCTTCATCCGCGCCTTGGACCGTCGGCTTTTCCTTGCCAAAACTGACCGCCTCAAGCTGGTTGCCCTGAACACCCAGCACGGTCAGTGCACCCAGCACCGCTTCGGCACGCTTTTGACCCAACGCCAGGTTGTATTCCCGCCCACCACGCTCATCGGTGTGACCTTCAACAACGGCCTTGCGACCCGGCTGGCTCTTGATCAACCGGGCATGCTCGGCAATCAGCGACTGAAACTCGGGCTTGATGACAAAACTGTCGTAATCAAAGTACACCACCCGATCGGCCAAAGCGGCGCTGGCTGGCTGGTTCTGTGACGTCAGATCAACCGGAGCAACCCCGGTACCAGCCGCGCCGGTCGCTACAGCCGCATTGGCCGACGCAGCGCCCACCGGCTTGGCGGTTGCGTCGCTGACCGGCACATCGGACAGGGGCACCGAAGTGCCACAGGCGGTCAGCATCACGCTCAAAGCCAAAACCCAAAACAATCGCTTCATCGATCACTCCTTAAATAAATTTATCTGGCAAAAGGACCCCAATGGGGTTCACGGATATCGCCGCTTTGACCACTTAACCGGGCCTTGACCGAACCGTCCAGCGTGGTCGTCATCAGCGCCTCTTTGCCCAACTGTTGCGTGGCATAGACCACCAGCCGGCCGTTGGGTGCAAAGCTTGGGCTTTCATCCGCGCTAGAGTCGCTGACCGAACGGATTTCCCCGCTTTGCAAATCCATCAAATGCAATTTAAAGGCACCCCCAACGCGGGAAATATACGCCAGCCAGCGCCCGTCCGGGCTCAGCGCCGGAGAAATGTTGTAACTGCCTGTGAACGTGACGCGTTCGACATTTTGCCCAGCGAGATTGGCTCGATAAATCTGCGGCGAGCCGCCACGGTCGCTGACAAAATAAAGGCTATTCCCATTGGGCGCAAAAACAGGCTCGGTATCAATGCTGCCAGATTGCATCAAGCGGCGCGGCTCGCCACCGTTGGCGTTGAGCAAAAATAATTGCGAGCCGCCCCCCAGGCTCAGGGTGACCGCAATCGTCTTGCCGTCAGGTGACCAGGCCGGCGCACTGTTGGAGCCCTTGAAATTGGCAATCAGGCGACGCTTGCCCGAGCTGACGTTGTGCACATAAACGACCGGCTTGCGTGATTCAAAAGACACATAGGCCAACTGGTTGCCGTCAGGCGACCAGGCCGGTGAAATAATGGGCTCGGCGCTGGCCAGCGCGGGCAACGGGTTTTCGCCATCTGCGTCGGCCACCCATAACTGGTAACGCTGGGCGGCCTTGGTGACATAAGCGATACGGGTTGAAAACGCACCTTTGTCGCCGGTGAGCTTTTCATAAACATAGTCGGCAACCCGGTGCGCGGCCAAGCGCAAATCTGCAGGAGCGACGGCAAAGCTCTGGCCGCCCATATCCTGCCCCTTGACCACGTCCCACAACCTGAAGCGCACATCAAATCGACCGTCTGCCAGCTTGTTGACGCTGCCCGAGACCAACGCGTCAGCGCCCGCCTGACGATAGACCGACAAATTGGGCAGAGTCAGTTCATCCAGCACCCCCCCTGCCGCCACAACTGCCCGAAACTGGCCACTGCGCTCCAGGTCTGCCCGAACGATGTCTGAAATTTTTTGTGGCGAGCCGTCCTGCCCTTTGAACGGCGCAAAGCTGACCGGTACCTGTGTCAGGCCGACACCAGAGACTTCGACGCGGAACTGGGCCCAGCTAGACCCGCAGGCCAACGCAACACAGATAAAAACAAACTTTAACCAGGGTGCAAAACGCATATCAAAAAAAAATAGTTCCGAAAAACAAGGTTGAGACCAGCCAACCTTTTGGTTACAGCAGTTTATACATCATGATCCACTTCATTTTCAAAAATTACCCGCATCATGGAAGCGGCAGAGTGCTGTTGACTCAGCACCGCACCAGCCATCACCGCACGCTGCGAATACGCCTCATAGTCGTTGGCAATGCGCGTGATCGCGCGGTGTAATCCACTCGGCGACAAATCACTGGTGGCAATACCCGCATTGTGCTTGACAACCATTCGCCCCAACCAGGTGTTCGCCGTCACAATCACCGGGCAACCGGCCAACAGCGCATCCAGCGTGACACCACTGACCCGGTCAGCAAAGTCAACTTCAGAATAGGGCTGAAGGCTGATTCCACCAGCAAACAAAGCTTGATAGTCCGGGGGGCTCAAAGTGCTTTCAATCAGGGTCTGATGCAAATACCTCGAATGTTTGAGCCTTGCAATCTGGGACCGCACCTGAGCACTGTGCGCGTCTTGGTGGGTAGCCGAAATTTGTATCCAGATGGGTAGCGCTGCCTGCGTTTGAGCCAGATAGTCAACCAGGTCCGCCACCCGGTCAAAACCCTTGTCCATGCGCGCGGCACCGGCAACAAGCAAGTGCTCAAACGCTGTGACTGGCTTCACCTTTTGATCGGGCAACGACTTTGGATACGGCACGTGGATGGACCAAAACCCCAGAGACTTGAAAAAATCGGCGCTACGCGTGGTCTAACACAAGACCTTCAAATAGAGCTGG
>JAQTSL010000025.1:0-11984 GCA_028711355.1 Rhodoferax sp. | reverse complement strand
GCAGTCTTGGCACCCAGCCAATGAACGTACAAATAGACTTTGTTTTTTGGAATTTTGCCACGCGCGGCCCAATCCAGCATGAAAAAGTCAATACTGCCCGCCGTCGATAAAAGCACTTTGCCGGGTTCGGTCAACAGCTTTCTGAAAAGAAAAAAACTTTGAATCTTTCGCAGCGACCGATAGAAATAGGGCCGGATTTGCTCTTGGACTTTCCAATATTCTTGACTTTGGGTGCCGGCCCACACCCGCACTTGTCCGCCAGGTACGGCTTGGGCGATGGCCTCTACCAGGCTGTAGCAATGGCCGGTATAACTGTTCAGCGTTGGCTCGACAATGTTCAACATCCTGCGCCAATCACTGTTGCTGCAACTGACCGAGTTGCCACAGCTTCAGGTACCGGTAATAGCTACCCTCGGCGTTGGCAATAGCCAGCGCCACCCCATGACCGCCGTCCAAAAAACCTGCCTTGAAAAAATAAGTTCGGATAAAAGCCCACAGCCCATGACCGATGGCCCCAAGCACCGTGGCACGCTTGCCCTTGGCAAAAGCTTGTTCAGCCGAAGCTGCTGAATAGCGGTCAATTTTGATCAGGACATCAGAAAAACTGCGATGGCTGTAGTGCAGCAAGGGGTACAGAAGCGCAGTCGTATGTTCATCGTGCAATAACTTTTCATGCACCATATCCTCTGAAAACCTGGCTGTTCCTCTACGGAACAAGCGATCCACATAGTCAGGGGCCCAACCTGAATGCCGGATGAATTTTCCGCAAAACCATGAGGACCTGGGAAGGGCGTAACAATTTAAGGCGTCAGGTCGGGCGATCACTTCCAAAATCTCCGCCCGCAAGGCCGGCGTGACCCGCTCATCAGCGTCGATCGACAACACCCAGTCACCCGTGGCCAACGCCAACACTCGGTTTTTTTGGGGACCAAAGCCCGGCCAGTCGGCGCTGAGGTGAACCTTTGCCCCCAACGACCTGGCGATTTCTGCTGTGTTGTCGTTGCTGGCGTTATCCAGCACGATCACTTCATCGGCAAAATCAACACTTTTGAGGCAGTCAGCAATATTCGCTGCTTCGTTGCGGGTGATGATGATGACTGAAAGCTGCATGAATGCGTCAATGGATGTGTGGGACGCGATCATAGATGACCGACCCGTAAGGTAAAGTCGCGCCGTCTGTCACCGCTCCTGTTGCTACGTCTCATCCTTCTTAAATGCACCTGCTTGATCGTCTGCGGCTGTTCCTGCTTGGCTTTGTTGCCGTCTCGGTCAGCCTGCCGATGGCTTGGGTCAGCCTGGGAAAACTAGTCCTTTTTGTCACTTGTCTGACCTATCTGGTAGGCCAACTGATCCAGAAAAAGGGCGATACGGCACCGGCCAGCCTCTGGAGCGTCCGCCTGATTTTTTTCATCGTTGCCAGCTTTGCATTCAGCCTGAGCTGGACCGAGGCACCACTGACGATTGCAGTGCTGGCGTTCACCAAACACAGCAAACTGATTGAAGTGGTGCTGCTGATCAGCTTGCTGCGCACGCCCCGTGAAGCGCTGGGCGTACTTGGCGTGTATCTGGCCGGACAAACCTTTTTGCTGCTAAGTTCCTGGCTGATGGTGGTCGGCTGGCGTGTACCCTGGGCTACCAGTGACCTGATTCCTCAATATAAAAATGTAGTTTTTTCAACCTATCTTGATCAAACCCTGATGTCTTGCGCGGCCGCCACCATGTTTTGGCACCTGAGATCAATTTGGTCGCAAGCCCTATGGTTAAAAGCGTCACTAGCTGCACTGGCAATAGCAAGTGTGACCAATGTACTGTTTTTTCAGGAGGGTAAAACCGGCTATGTCGTCGCTTTAACCGTTATCACACTGGCGTTCATGTGGCAAATGCCGCGCCGCTGGCGTGTGCTGGCTTTGGTGGTAGCCCCCTTGTGCCTGGGGTTGCTGGCCTGGTTGGGGTCCGCCAAAATTCAGGAAAGAGCGGCGCAAGTTGTCAACGATGGCCAAAATTACACCGACCACGGTAACAACCTTAGCTCTTCCGGTTTTCGGTTGCACGCCTGGCGCCGTTCGCTACAAGCCATGGCCCAGCAGCCACTCATCGGGCACGGCGTGGGTAGTTGGACGCAAACGGTCAAGCGCATCGAAGGTCCCCAGGCACAGCTCGTCTTTGGCCAGGGCATGGCCGGCAACCCGCACCAGGAATATCTGCTGTGGGGGGTTGAGCTTGGCATCGCAGGCAGCTTGTTGTTGCTGGGCTTGATCGCCTGCCTGGTGCGCGATGCCCTGCGCTTTGACCAACCCGTCAAGCGCGCCACGCTCGCCATCACGGCAGTCATGGCAGTGGCCAGCCTGTTCAATTGCTCGCTATACGACGCACTGATTGGGGATTTTTTTGTGGTGACTTTGGGGCTGCTACTGGCGCTGGGCCTGCGAAGTAAGCCGATCGGCCAGGCCTCCATGGACAGCACTTTCACCAGGGCCAGCGCATGACCTCATCAATGTTGTTACCGGCAGATGCGGCACATCCAGTGCCAATAGACACGGTGCCGCAACGCCTGCGCCGTTTTGCCCCTTACTTTGGCACACTGCCTGGCACCTGGGCGCTGGTTGCCATCAGCGCCGTGGTCGGTGCCGCCACCGAGCCGATGATCCCGGCGCTGCTCAAACCGCTGCTGGACCGGGGTTTTCAGCAGGGTCAATTGGAAATATGGGAAGTTTCGGCCGCCATCTTGCTGCTGTTTGGCGTGCGTGGACTGGCCGGCTACCTGTCACAACTTGGTTTGACACGTATCACCCACCACGGGCTGCTCGCCATGCGCCAAGCCATGTTTGCCAAGATACTGGCGGCCGAACTCAAGCTGTTTTCGCAGCAGAGCTCCAGCGCCTTGTCCAACACCGTGGTTTATGAAGTGCAAACCGGCGCCACCATGCTGGTCAACGCCATGCTCAGCCTGACCCGCAATGGCCTGACGCTGCTGGCGCTGACCGCCTACTTGTTCTACCTGAACTGGAAGCTCACGCTGATCGTGGCCGCCATCTTTCCGGCGGTGGCCTGGGTCATGAAGGTGCTGACCCGGCGTGTGCACAAGCTGACCCAATCGACTCAACAAGCCACCGACCAACTGGCCTACGTGGTGGAAGAAAACGTGCTGGCGCACCGCGACATTCGCTTGTACGCGGCGCAAGCCTCGCAAGCCTCGCGGTTTAACAGCTTGAGCGAATCGCTGCGCCATCTGGCCATGAAGTCCACGGTGGCCGGCGCTGCCATGACCCCGATGACACAAATGCTGGCCGCGGTGGCTTTGTCGGCGGTGATCTCGGTGGCGTTGATCCAGAGCGCCAGCAGCGGCACCTCGGTCGGTGGCTTTGTCGCGTTTGTCACCGCCATGCTGATGATCATTGCGCCGGTGCGCCAGTTGTCAGAAGTCTCCAGCCCGATCACCCGTGGCCTGGTGTCGCTGGAGCGGGCACTAGCGCTGATTGAAGCCACCGCCGATGAATCCAGTGGCCAATTTGCCCAGCCACGAGCCACTGGTTTGCTCACTTTTTCAGAGCTTCTGGTGCAGTATCCGTCTGCGCTGGAGCCTGCTTTGAGCATCAAGGATTTGGTCATTCAGCCGGGCGAAACCGTAGCGCTGGTGGGGGCCTCGGGGGCTGGCAAAACCACGCTGGTCAACGTGCTGACGCGCTTTATTGACATCAGCACTGGCCACGTTTGCCTGGACGGTCACGAGCTGCGCGATTGGCAACTGACCAGTTTGCGCGCCCAGTTTTCACTGGTCAGCCAGCAAGTTGTGATGCTTAACGACACGGTAGCCGCCAACGTCGCCTTGGGTTTGCCACTGGACCGGCGAAAAGTGCAGCAATGCCTGGCGTCGGCCAATCTTGACGCGTTTGTGCTGGCCCTGCCCCAAGGCCTCGACACCCTGGTTGGCCACAACGCCACCCAGCTCTCGGGCGGACAACGCCAGCGCCTGGCCATTGCCCGCGCGCTTTACAAAGATGCGCCAATTTTGATTCTGGACGAGGCCACTTCGGCACTCGACACCGAATCCGAGCGCAGCGTGCAAGATGCCCTGGACCGTCTCATGGCCAACCGCACCACGCTGGTCATCGCGCACCGGCTGTCCACCGTGCACCACGCCGACCGCATCGTGGTGCTGGACCATGGCCGCATCGCCGAAGTGGGTAACCACGCCGCGCTGATGCAAATGGATGGCCTGTACGCGCGGCTGTACCGGCTGGGGCTGCATGACAGTGCTGCGGGTTGACTGAGCTTTTTTTTATGGCTCTAACTGATACCAATCTTTGGGCAACGGGATATCTTTGTATTTTTCAACATTTGGCACATCCAGATGATGCGGAAATTCAGTACAGAAACCACGCACCTCACTTCGGTCCTTGCGCAGCAAAGTGATTTCAATGACGCGTGGCGCCTCAAAGCCACCCAAGTTGATCGTTCCGCAAAAGTTATTCGGATGGTTGTGAACAACATGAAAGTGGGTCAGCAACTTGGCGAACAAGGCATCGGCAATTCTGAAAAAATGCGGATGTCCCCAGCTCTCGATATCATGCAGCTCAAGCACAATGATCCGAAACCTTTTCAGGGTTTCTACGGTGGTACTCAGTAGCGTCGGGTATTCCCACCCCTCAATATCCATCTGCAACAGCAAATCTTTACCTGGAACATTTTCCATCTGATCACCGACCCACTGGTCCAGTGTGATAAACATCTCGTCGTTCACGGTTCCGATAAATTTCTTGGTAAATGAAGCTGGCTGAAAACCAGCCGGTGGACCCGCCACTGAAAAATCTGCCAGGTGTGAGTTGATCCCCCTGTTTTTAAGTAAATCCATCTCAAAGGTTGCGGTGCCAGCCACACCGGGCGAAAAACAAACCTCAATATCAGCAAGATCGTCTGGCAAAAGATAACCCCCATCAGCCGAACCGCCCACTCTTATCAAATCAAACCTGGTTTTCACGGGTCGAAGTCGCTGGACCAGATTGATGATATTTTGTGGCTCAACTGCCCGCTCGATATAGACGCTACGCCGCGACAAAAAGTTCTTCAGAAGCCTTGCAATTTTCCGTATGACACGATGTTTCTTGTATTTCATAACTTGCTTCAAAGTCTTCGGTGATTCAACTTCAAGGTGCCGGAATCGGCCTACTCGATCGCAACCAGACGATTGTAAATTTGCGCCTGCCGTCGCGCCAGCGCCGCCCATTGATGGTTTTGCGCAAATGCCAGTGCAGCCTGACTGATCCGCTGTCGCAGCGAGCCATCTTGCCTGAACCGACCCAGCGCCGCGGACAACGCAGCCGCATCCAGCGGGTCGTCCAGCACCAGCGCATTGACCTCATTGGTCAGCAACGCCGCGATACCGCAATAGCGCGCAGCACTCACCACCACCGGCAGGCCATGCGCCATGGCTTCCAGCACGACCATGGCAAAAGTGTCTTCGCGGGTCGGATGAGCCAGACAATCAGCCGACTGGTACGCCGTAGCGACGTCGCGCAGCGCACCCAAAAAATACACCCGTTGCGCCAGCCCCAAGGCCTGTGCCTGCGCTTTGAACGGCGGCTTCTGCGCCGGGTTGCCGACCACGGCCAAGTAGGCATCTGCTGGCAACTGGGCCAGTGCCGCCAGCAAGGTCTCCAGACCCTTTTTGCGATAGTCGTTGGCCACCAACAAAATGCAAAACCCACTTTCGGGCAAGCCCAGCGTGCGCCGCGACGCCATTTTTTGGAGCATGGTGGCAGCCCCGACGACCCGCTCCACGCCCGGCGTGATGACCTCAATCGCCGCTGCGCAATGCGGGTACGCCTGTAGCGTCTGCGCCACCAGCGTTTGCGAGGTCAACACCATGCAGCGTGGCTTGGCCAATGAAAACCGGCTGCGCTCCAGTAACCCATACGCCAGCAGCCGTGGGCTGGTGATGATCTTGAACCAACGCAGCGCCCGGCGTGCGCCGGTCAAGCCGTGCAGCAGGTTGTACTTGATCGGCAATACATGCACGGTTTGCACCTGGCCGTGCCAGGTGTTTTCGTGTGAATGCACCACGTCAAAGCCCCGCCGAGTCGCCCACCAGGTGGCGCTGGCGTACCACAATTGATTCACCCAGCGCGGTTTTCTGAAGGGCTGTGACACCCGGTGATATATCACGCCCGGCCAGTCATGGTCGATGGCTTGCGCAAACACATGGATTTCATGGTGCGCCGCCAGATGCTCGACCAAAGCGATCGAATAGCGCTCGGCGCCACCGCCGGTAGCCAAAAACTGGCGGTTCAGCACCGCGATGCGCAACCGTCTGGCTGGGGGGGTATCAGGGCCGGGCGTAGGCAGCATGGGCGAGTTTTGAGTTGTCATGCCGACCCTAACTGGCTGCAAAGCCACCCCGAAGCATGAAAAAAGGTTGTCATTGCGGACCCCGATCCGCAATCCATGGCTCCCAATGCACCAGATACCGGGTCGTGGCCCGGTATGACAGCCAAGGAATAAATACCCAGTTCTTTCACGTTAATCAAGCATCCACGGCTTGCGCCGACGGCTGGTGCGCCTTGGCCCGCCGGTCTTCGTAGCCGGTGGCCAGCTTGAGCCAGAACATCGGCAAGGTGGTCGAACGCAGCACCGGCACGCGCGGCAATTGCAGCAGGTCAAGACCCGCCCATATCCGTCCACGCAGCATCGTGGTGGCGGACCCAAACCCAGCCGCACGGACCGTTTCGGCGAGCTCGGCAGTGACCCAACCATAAGGATAAGAAAATGCCTCTATCGCTTGTCCAATATGCGCAGATAGCTCTACTTTTGAGAGTGAAATTTCTTCTTCAGCCAAAGTCTCGTTGCACTCGGTCAGGTTGACGTGATGACGCGTGTGCGCGCCCACCTCTTGCCCACCGGCGACCCACTGGCGCAGTTGCGCTGCATCCATCAAGGCGGCTGGCGCGACACCAACTTCGGCATCCCATACATTACTTTGCCCCAGCCGCTGGCTGACGCAATAACAGGTCGAAGAAAAACCGTGCGCTTGCAGCACCGGCAGCGCCTGCGTCAAGTTATTCAAAAAACCATCGTCAAACGTGATGCCGACCACTTTGCCGTGCTGTTGGCCACGCAGATACGGCAGCAGCGCCGACATCGATAGACCACGATAGCCGAGCGCACTCAAAAAAAACATCTGCCGGGCAAACGCCGCCGGTGACACCACCAGGCTTCTAAACGGTGCACCCCTGGGCGGGGTCGCGTCAATCTGGTGATAGACCAGAATCGGAATCGGCGTGGCGTTACGGGTACGGTCAGACATGGCCAGCGCACCGCACTAGTAGTGCGTTTCGCCAAAATGGTTACAAATGAATTTGATGGATTTTTCGGCCAAGCTAGGCGCACAGCCGCAGACATACCGGGCGGTCTGGCAAGGCTGGGCAACGACGCTTGACGGGAAAAGACACGATTTCATGTAACTGTTTTGGTGAATCGGACTACTAGATCAACACAATGTCGTACTGTTCCTGCCCCATCGCGCTTTCGCTGTGCAGCGACACCGGCTTGCCGATGAATTCTGACAGGCCCGCCAGGTGCTGGCTTTCTTCGTCCAGAAACAGCTCAATCACCTTGGGCGCGGCCACCACGCGAAACTCCTTGGGGTTGAACTGGCGCGCCTCGCGCAGAATCTCCCGAAAAATGTCGTAGGTAACGGTACGCGCGGTCTTGACCATGCCTTTGCCTTCGCACAACGGGCACGGTTCGCACAGCAGGTGCGCCAGCGATTCACGCGTACGCTTGCGCGTCATCTCGACCAGCCCCAACTGCGAAAATCCGCCACACATGGTTTTGACCCGATCACGCTTGAGCTGCTTGTGCATCTCGGCCAGCACCGCCTGATGGTGTTCTTCGCGTTCCATGTCGATAAAGTCAACCACCACGATGCCCCCCAGGTTGCGCAGGCGCAACTGGCGCGCGATCGCCTGCGCTGCCTCCAGATTGGTCTTGAAGATGGTTTCGTCAAAATTGCGCGCACCAACAAAACCGCCGGTGTTGACATCAACTGTCGTCAGCGCCTCGGTCTGGTCGATGATCAGATAGCCACCCGATTTCAGATCAACCCGCCGACCCAGCGCCCGGGCGATGTCCTCGTCAATCGAATGCAGGTCAAAGATCGGCCGCTCGCCCTTGTAATGCTCCAGTTTTTGCGCCGCAGCGGGCATGAACGCTTCGCCAAACGCTTTGAGCAAGCCAAATTGCTCGAGCGAATCAACTCGAATCGATTGCGTTGCCTCGGTCGTCAGGTCGCGCAGCACGCGCTGCAGCAAGCTCAGGTCCTGATGCAGCAACGACGTGGCGGGCAGGCGCGCAGCGCCCTCTTTGACGCGCGCCCAGGCTTTGCGCAGGTAGCCAATGTCGTCGGCCAGCGCACTGTCGGTGGCGTCTTCGGCGTTGGTGCGCAAAATAAAGCCGCCGCCCATGTCGCCCACCAGCCCTTGCACGCGCGCGCGCAAGGACTCACGCTGCTCAGCCGGTATCTTTTGCGACACTCCAACATGGTCATCCTGTGGCAAAAACACCAACATCCGCCCGGCGATGCTGACTTGCGTGGAAAGGCGCGCGCCTTTGCTGCCAATCGGGTCCTTGATCACCTGCACCATCAGACTCTGGCCCTCAAACACCTGTTTTTCAATCGGAGTCTGGGCGGCAGCGCTGCGTGCCATGGAGATGGTTTCACCTTCGGCGGGCGGGCGCCAGACGTCTGCCACGTGCAAAAAAGCCGTGCGCTCCAGGCCAATGTCGATAAACGCCGACTGCATACCCGGCAGCACGCGCGCCACTTTGCCCAAATAGACATTGCCCACCAGGCCGCGCTCAAGCGTGCGCTCCACATGCAGTTCTTGCAGCGCGCCGCCTTCGACGATCGCCACCCGGGTTTCCTGCGGCGACCAGTTGATCAGGATGTCTTCTTGCATATTTTTATATAAAAAAGTGCTTCTAGTCATTGTTTAACAAGTGCAAAAAGCTCTCTAAAGCCAAGGAATTGAAGCCACCCCGAAGCATGAAAGACGGCTGTCACAAGCGGTCCAGGACCCGTAATCGAGTGCGTCCGAATTCATGGATACCGGGTCGTAGCCCGGTACGACAACCGGCTCTTTCACGTTAAAAACTAGCATTTAAAACCCATGCCACGCAGCAATTGTGCCGTCTCAAACAGCGGCAGCCCCATGATGCCCGAATAACTGCCGTTGATATGCTCAATATGCGCCGCCGCCCTGCCCTGCACCGCGTAGGCACCGGCCTTGCCGAGCGGCTCGCCAGAGGCCACATAAGCCTCAATCTGCGCCGCTGACAGGGTCGCAAAGGTCACACGCGAAACCGACACTGCGCTTTGCCGCTGTGTCGGTGTGCCCAGCGCCAGCGCCGTCAACACCCGGTGCGTCTTGCCGGACAAGGCCGCCAACATACGCGCGGCGTCCGCCGCATCGGCAGGTTTACCCAGAATCTGCCGCCCCAACGCCACGGTAGTGTCCGAGCACAGCACCGGCGCGGTGGGCAAACCGCGGCGCTGCAGGCGTGCCAGCGCCGCGTCCAGCTTGAGCTGGGTGACGCGCTGCACATAAGCCAGCGGTGACTCACGCGGCAGCACCCGCTCCAGCGCCTCGGCATCTTCCTGTGCAGCGGGCAATAGCAATTCATAAACCACGCCCAATTGCGCCAGCAACTGCGCGCGCCGCGGGCTTTGGGAGGCGAGGTAAACAAAATTATTCATGAAACCTCAAAGCAAATCATCATTGCAGGCCGGTTCAGGTTTGTCATTGCGGGCAACGACCCGCAATCCAGTGACTGCAAAGCATGGATGCCGGATCGCGTCCGGCATGACACATTCGGGTTCAAGGTCGATCGCCGATAGTGGGCAATTCGAGGCGTTCGCAATGACGGAATCCGGCTTATTCACGGTGATACGGGTGGTGGGCGTTGATCGACCAGGCGCGGTACAACTGCTCAATCAACAGCACACGCGCAAAAGCGTGTGGCAGCGTCAGGTCTGACAGGCGAAGGCGCTCGTGCGCGGCTTGCTTGAAGGCCGGCTCCAGCCCGTCCGGGCCACCAATCACCAGCGCCACGTCGCCGCCCGACAACTGCCAGTCGGTCAGCTTGCCGGCCAGCGCTTGCGTGGTGAGCTGGCTGCCGCGCTCATCCAGCGCGACCACATGGCAGCCTTTGGGAATAGCGGCTTCGATGCGCGCGCGTTCGGCCGCCAACAGGGTCTCAAGCGCCTTGGAGCCGCGTGGCTCGGTCTTGACCGCCTTGAGCTCGACCTTGATCTCGAATGGAAAGCGCTTGGCGTAGTCGTCCCAGGCGGTCTGCGCCCAGTCGGGCACGCGCTGGCCCACCGCGACAATCAGCAGCCGCACGCTCAGGCTTTACGGGCAGCGGGCCGGGTGGATTTCTTGGCTGGTGCGGATCGGGCGGCGCGCGCAACTGGTTTGGCCGCAGGTTTGCTTGGCGCGTTCACCACCAGCGTTTTGACTTTTGGCTTGGCTGAAGTTTCAACAGCCTTTTGGCCTCCAGCCCTTTTGCGGCCTGCGTTAGCAGCTACTTTTTTGGCATCAAATGTGTTGCCCTCCTGCTGCTTTTTCAACTGGGCTTTGGACGGGAAAGCGGCCGCAACACCCTTTTTGGCGGCGCTGGAGCGGCGCAGACTGGATTCTGGTTTGGCGGCCCGACTGGGCTGAGTCGGCGCTGCGGGCAAGCGGGCCACCTTGGCCAGCACCGGCTTGGGCGCGCCCAGTTTCAGGCGCACCGGTTTCTCGCCCCACAGTTCTTCAAGGTTGTAATAAGTGCGAATGTTGGGTTGCATCACGTGCACCACGACGGCGCCGCAATCGACAATGATCCATTCGCCGTTGTCTTCACCCTCGACCCGGGGTTTTTGGAAACCCGCATCGCGCACCGCATCGACCACGCTGGCGGCCAGCGCTTTGGTCTGGCGGTTGGAGCTGCCCGAGGCAATGATCACGCGCTCAAACAATGACGACAAATGCTCGGTGTCAAACACCACAATCTCTTGCGCCTTGACATCCTCCAGCCCGTCCACCACCGCGCGCTGAAGCTTTTGCACGTCTTTTTTGTCAGCCGCTGTGGAGGCCGCTTTCACCGGTAGCTTGGGCGCCGGTGACAGAGCGGCCTTCATGGCCGGATTGAGCATCGCTTTAGCGACGGCTTTGGCGACGGCTTTGGGGACGGTCTTGGCCGGGGTTTTAACGGCGACCGGCTTGGCGGATTTGGCAGAGATTTTGGTAGTCATCAAACAGTTTGGTAAAGGTGGTGGGCGGCAATATACCGTGCAACGGGCTCGGACACCAGCGTTTGCACCGATTGACCGTGGCTAATCAGGCTGCGAATCCGGGTTGCGCTCAAGCGCAGCGGCGCCATGGTCAAGTGAAAGAATCGCTGCGGAAACATTTTTTCTGCATCAAAAACACCTGTAGCGCTAGCCAAATCTGCGCGATCAGCTACGCATATTGTAGCTAGTTGAACAATCTCCTGCCATGCCCGCCAGGTCGTCAGGGCTGCCGCCTGGTCCGCCCCCATGATTAAAAACAAGTCAGCGCCGGGCACGCAGACCGTAATCCGGCGCAACGTGTCGATGGTGTAGCTGGGGCCAGTGCGGTCCATCTCCTGAGTATCGACGACGATTTGGGGCAGCTCCGCCAACGCCAATTGCAGCATCGCCAGCCGGTGCGCCGGGGCGCTGAGCTGATGCGGCTTGTGCCAGGCCTGGCCGGTGGGCACCACGTGCAGGGCGTCGAGTTTCAGCTCGGTCAATGCCGCTTCCAGCAACGCCCGGTGCGCCCGGTGCGGCGGATCAAAGGCACCGCCAAAAATTCCGATGCGCCGGGGCAATAGCCCCATATAAGACCTTTATGCTACGATTTGACCATGACAGCGATTACCTTTGACACTCTGAAATTTACCAAGACGCTGCAGCGAGCAGGGAT
>JAQTSL010000289.1 GCA_028711355.1 Rhodoferax sp. | reverse complement strand
TTGACGCTGGTGCCCACCCGCGACTGGGACGAAAGCATCGCCGCGTCGCAAGCCGGGCGCTGCCAGTTGATGAGTTTTTTGAACCAAAGTCCCAAGCGCGATGCCTGGCTGGTTTTCACCGATCCGGTGCTGATCGATGAAAACGTGGTGATTACCCGTGAAGAGCATCCGTTTGTGTCGAACCTGGCGGCCCTGTCAGGTGAGACCCTGGTGTTGCCCAAAGGTACCTCGGTGGAAGAGCGGGTGCGCAAAGACTTTCCCAATCTCAAGATTGAACTGGTCGAAAGCGAAGTGCAGGCGTTTCAGCGGGTGACGGATCGCCAGGCTGATTTGACACTGCGCTCGCTGATCGTGGCCGGCGACACCATCAAACGAAAGGGCTGGTTCAACCTCAAAATTGCCGGGCAAGTGCCGGGGTATGGTAACCAATTGCGCATTGGGGTACTCAAGTCGCAGGCGCCCTTGCGTGACCGGCTGAACCTGGGTGTGGCCAACATCAGCGCTGCTGAGCGTCAGAACATCATCAACCAGCATGTGGCTGCCGTCCAGATGGTCACCACCATTGACTACACCCTGATCGGCTGGCTGACGGCGATGTTGGCCGCAGTGGTGTTAACCAGCGTGTACTGGATTTTTCTCCTGCGCCGTGTCAACGCCCAGCTCAAAGACCTGTCGCAACATGATGCGCTCACAGGTTTGCGCAACCGCAATGGCTTTGAGGCGCTCTACCAGCAAGAGCTGGCACGTTCGCGCCGTCAAAAGCAGGCCATGTCTGTGGTGTTGCTGGACATTGATTTTTTCAAGCGCATCAACGACCAATTCGGTCATCCGACCGGTGATCGTGTGTTGAAAGAAATCGCCCAGTTGCTCCAGCAAGGCGCACGAACGGTGGACCACGTCATCCGCTGGGGAGGTGAAGAATTTTTGTTGCTGCTGCCCAGCACCTCTGGCGACGAGGCCAAAGCCCTGGCAGAACGACTGTTGCGGGCGTCGCGCCAGCGTGATGCTGGCCTGAACCGTCCGGTCACCCTGAGTGCGGGTGTGGCCACGCTGGAACCGGACGGCATTGAGGGCCATATGTTTCAACAGGTGGATAGCGCGCTCTACCAAGCCAAAAACAGTGGTCGTGACCGCGTGGTGGCCTACCAAATCACAGGCTGAAAGTCGTGGCCATCATTCAGTGGTTCCCCGGCCACATGCACCTGACGCAAAAGGCCATTACCGAGCGTATCAAAGCCATTGACGTGGTGATTGAACTGCTCGACGCGCGCCTGCCCGGCTCCAGCGCCAACCCGCTGCTGGCCGACCTGACGCAGGGCAAGCCGGCGCTGAAAGTGCTGAACAAGCAAGACCTGGCCGACCCGCCACGCACCGACGCCTGGCTGGCGCATTACAACGCGCAGCCGGGCATGCGGGCCATTGCGCTGGATGCCAGCATGGCCGCGCCCGCCAAGGCGCTGATCCGTGCCTGCCATGAATTGGCACCTAACCGGGGCGGCATGACCAAGCCGATGCGGGTGCTGATTTGCGGCATCCCCAACGTCGGCAAATCGACACTGATCAACACGCTGGCGGGCAAGCGTGCGGCCAAAACCGGCGACGAAGCGGGCGTCACCAAGCTGGAGCAACGCATCGCCATCGCCCCCGACTTTTACCTGTACGACACGCCGGGCGTATTGTGGCCACGCATCATCGTCGCCCAAAGCGGCTACCACCTGGCCGCCAGCGGAGCGGTCGGGCGCAACGCGTTTGACGAGCAAGAAGTAGCGCTGGAGCTGCTGAACACCCTGCGCCAGCACTACCCGCAGCGCTTAGCAGCGCGCTACCAACTAACAGAGGTGGCGGGCTTGAGCGATGAGCAACTGTTGGAGGCGATTGGCCGCAAGCGCGGCGCCTTGCAGCGTGGCCAGCAGGTCAATTGGCAAAAGGCGGCAGAGCTGGTGCTTGACGATTTCCGCTCCAGCGCGCTGGGGCGTATCACGCTGGAGGCGCCCGCTGAATTCGCCCAGTGGCTAGCCGCCGGGCAAACGCTGGATGCGCAGCGCCAGGTTAAAAAAGACGCGATTGAGCGAGACCGCAAAATCCGTTTCAAGCAGGTCAAAACCTCCAAAAGGCCAGACGGCAAAAAGATTTAGAAGCCCTCGTAATGCAAGCTCACGTCCGAGCACGGGTGCGCCACGCAGGGCAGTACATAACCCTCGGCTTTTTCTTCGGCACTCAGGCCCGGCCAGTCGATGTCGTAGCGCACCTGACCGCTGTCGAGTTTGGAAAAGCAGGTTCGGCAAGTACCGTTGCGGCACGAGTTGGGCCAGTCGATGCCACCCGCCTCCAGCGACAGCAGCAGCGGTTGGTTGGCCCAGGCGTCAAACGTTTCGCCGTCCGGCAGCACCTGGCCGGTGAATAGTGTATTTTGAGAATGGGTTGTCATGATTTGCATTTTATGGGGACAAAAAAGCCCTTATCAGATATGGATATTGCGTCAATAGCTATAAAATATGAAGCATTACAAATCCCGCAACCGGCCCTTGGCCGCGCCGACATGACCCTGAATCTACCCGTCACCCCAGACAAAAACGACCCCCATCCGCTGGTGATCTACCACGGCCGCAGTTGCCCCGACGGCTTTGCCGCTGCGCTGGCCGCGTGGCTATATTTCGATGGCCAGGCCGAGTTTTTGGCGCTCGATCATGGCGATGTCAAAACCTTGACCGATCTGCCTGTAGTGCAGGGCAGGGCGGTCTATATCCTCGATTTTTCCTTTGCAGAACATTTGCTGCGCGCGATCGATGAGCAGGCCGCCAAGCTGGTGGTGCTGGACCATCACCTGAGCGCGGCTGAAAAGCTGACGGGCTTCAAGTGTCGCTGCGGTGTGGTGCACTTTGACATGAAGCAGTCTGGCGCGCGACTGGCCTGGCATTTTTTCCACCCCAAGCAGCCGGTGCCTGACCTGGTGCGCTTTGTCGAAGACCGTGACATCTGGGTCTGGCAGTACCCAGAAAGTGCCGGTTTTCTGTCAGCGCTGGACATGGAACCGATGGATTTTGTGCGCTGGCAAACCGTTGCCGGCTTTAACGCCGCCGAACTGGCGTCCTATATCGAGCGCGGCCGCGCCATGGATGACAAGTTCAACAAGCTGGCGTACGACATGGCGCAGGCGGCACAGCCGGTGCTGTTCAACGGTGTCGCTGGCCTGATGGCCAACGTTCCCAGCGCGTTCCATAGCCTGGTTGGTGATCTGCTGTGCAAGCAGTCCGGCACGTTTGCCTTGTTGTGGACAGTGGACAAGACCAGCGTGGTCAAGTGCGGGCTGCGGTCACGTTCCGGCTTTAACTGCATCACGTTGGCCGAAACCATGGGCGGCGGCGGCCACGCGCAGGCCTGCGGTTTCAAGATGCCTTACCACCGCCTGCCTGAATTGCTGAGTGGCACCTTCCTCGCAACCAATTAGATACCTAGCAACTGCGCCAGTTGCACGGTTTCCAAGGCGCCGTTGTAGCTGACGATCTGGCCGGTCTGGCGGTTTTTGGCCAAGATGAATGGCACCGAGTCGGCGCCCAGCGCGGTCAACAGTTGCGCGTTGTTCTTGATCGCCTGCTGTAGCTGGTCCGGCACATTGTCCGGCGCTGCCAGCCCACCCTTGCCAGACAGCAGTGATTCTTCATGCGAGCTCATCGTTTCTACCGGGTTGGGCGCGGACATCAATGCTGCTGCCTGCGGCAGGCTTTTGGCGCTAAAACTCACCGGCAGCCAGACAAACTTGACCTTGCTGTGCAGCGGGATCGAGGCCTGCCACAGCTTGCCACAGTGCGGGCATTGCGGCTCGAAAATGACATAGACCGCCTGCGCGCTCATCAGTGAGCCGACGGTAAATCCCTTGCCGGTGTTGGCAACGGTGTCGTAAATGGAGGCGCTGGTGGTGGCCGCTGCGGCAGGGGCTGCCGTGACGGACGGGCTAGCCAACGAGGTGGCGGTTTCCTGCTTGGAGCAGGCAGATAGCGCAAGCGCCAACGCGCCGGCCAGGATCAACAGCAAAAGAGATTTCAAGGGGCTTCCTTCAAGCAAATGGAGAGCCCCTATTTTGTCAGCTTAATTGTGTTGTTGCAGTGGCACGTGGTTTGCGCGCGCTGGTGCGCACACCTTGGGTCACGCGCTTTGCCACTTTTTTGCCAGCCACGCGGCGCGCCAGCTTGGCAGATTGCAGCTCCAGTTGGCTGGCTAGCGTGCCTAGCTTGGTCACCGCTGGTACCGCTACCTGCGACAGGCGCGTCAGGGCTTGAGTGCCCAGGCGGTCTTGCAGCCAGAGCGCGTTGTCGGCCACCGAATGAACGCCAATGTCGGCCAAATAAACGATCTGCTTGACCAGGCTTTGTGCGCCGCCCGAGGTCACGCTCAAACCAGTCAGCGCAGCGTGTTGCACACGCTGCTGTAGCGAGCTGGCGTTGCGCGCCACACCGGCACCCAGGCGACTACGTGACCTGGACAGTGACTGGTTCCAGCGCACTTCAATCGCGCGCAGCACGCGCTGTCCACCGGCCTGGTAGGCGCTGATGGCGTGCCCGGCGGTCTTGCCGTAGCTGTCGATGACGTGGCAGGTAGCGTTCGAGAGGTTCTTGGAGCT
>JAQTSL010000288.1 GCA_028711355.1 Rhodoferax sp. | reverse complement strand
TCTTTCATGCTTTGGGGTGGCTTTGCTGCCATGACAGCTAGCCAGTCAGGCGAATGACCCATGAACCGGTCTGTCCAACTGTTTCCATGCCCTCTATAAAGTTAGTCAAATCGTGAGTACCGCAGCACCATCGCATTCGCCGCCGCCGGTTCGACTGGGGGACAAGCTGGTTGGCTTGGGATTGATCTCGCAAGATCAACTCCGGATCGTCCTACAGGAGCAAAAAAGTTCCGGCAAGCCTTTGGGCGAGGTTTTGTTGCACATGGGTTTTGTCACCGAAGAAGCGATGCGCGCAGCATTGGCTGACAGCTTGGGTGAACAAGCCATCAGCCTCAAAGGAATCGTGGCCGATCCCACCGCACTGGCCTGGCTGCCCAAGACGTTGGCCAAACGCCTGACGCTTTTTCCCGTCAGTTTTGACGAGAAACGCAATGAGCTGATCATTGCCAGCCCCAATCCGCATGACATTGTGGCGGCTGACCAGGTCAATGCCTTGTTGGTCGGCGGACCGCAGCCTGTTTGGCGCTTGGCCAGCGCGGCCGAGGTATTGGGCGCAATTGAACAGCTTTATGGGCACGTACTCTCGATTGATGGCATTTTGCAGGAGCTGGAAACCGGCACCATTGATATGGCCAGCTTGTCGCAAGAAATTCAGGGCTACAGCCACCCGGTGGTACGTCTGATTGACGCTTTGCTGGCCGACGCCACGTTGCGCGGTGCCTCAGACGTTCACTTTGAACCAGAGAAGCAGTTTTTACGCATCCGATACCGCATTGATGGCGTGCTGCGCCAGGTGCGAGCCTTGCACATCCGTTATTGGTCAGCCATGGTGGTGCGTTTGAAGGTCATGGCCGGCATGAACATCGCCGAGACCCGAGCGCCACAAGATGGCCGTATTTCTTTGTCCATATCAGGCCGTCCGGTGGACTTTCGGTCAGCCGTACAACCGACCCTTCATGGTGAAAATTTTGTCTTGCGTATTCTGGATCGCAAAAGTGGCATTGTGCCGATCACCGGGCTGGGCTTGTCTGAACCGCAACTCAACCAGTTGCAACTGATGTTGTCGCGCCCGGAAGGCATCATGCTGGTGACGGGCCCGACCGGTTCCGGCAAAACCACCACGCTGTATTCCATCTTGGGGCACCTCAATAGCGAGGGGGTCAACATCATGACGCTGGAAGACCCGGTTGAATACCCGATGCCGATCATTCGCCAAACCTCTCTGTCCGATGCGGTCAAGATGGACTTTGCCGAAGGTATCCGATCCATGATGCGACAAGACCCCGACATCATTTTGGTCGGTGAAGTGCGTGACAAAGACACCGCCGAGATGGCTTTTCGGGCGGCCATGACCGGGCATCAGGTGTTCACCACCCTGCACACCAACTCGGCTATTCGCTCGATTCCACGCCTGATCGACATGGGCATCGAGCCCAATGTGCTGGCCGGCAACGTCATCGGCATTGTGGCCCAGCGCCTGGTCAGAACCCTATGCAACCGTTGCAAAGCGCAATATGAGCCAAGCCCGATTGAGGTTCAATTGCTCAAACTCAAACCCAGCGAATCCGTGCCCCTGTACCGTGCCGTGGGTTGCCCAGCCTGTGACAACCGGGGCTACAAAGGTCGTATGTCGATCATGGAATTGCTCAAATTTGACGCTGCTCTGGACGACTTGGTGACCGAGCGCGCCAGCCTCAAGATGATGAATGATCACTTGCGGCAAAAAGGGTTTGTATCGATGGCAGAAGATGGTATGCGCCGGGTGCGTGCGGGCGTGACCACGATTGAAGAAATTGGTCGTGTGGTGGACTTGACGGAGCTGCTTGACTGATGGCGCATTACCAGTACCGAGCGGCCAACCAGGACGGCGCCATCAACAAAGGCCAGATCGAAGCGCTCAACGAATTAGACCTGGAAGCCCAGCTCAAGCGCGTTGGACTGAGCTTGGTGTCGGTCAAAGTGCTGAAACAGCGGCAACGCGCCATCAAAAGTTTGCCACGCCGCGAAGTAATTGACTTTTTCTTTCAGCTCGAAATGCTGGTGCGCGCCGGGGTTCCCTTGCTGGCCTCGCTGGGCGACCTGCGCGACGAGGCTGAATCACCCGATAGCCGGAATTTGTGTGGCGGACTTTTTGAAAAAATTCAGTCTGGTGCCACTTTTGGCGAGGCGGTGGCGGCCTACCCGGGGGTTTTTTCCACCACCAATGTCAGCTTGATCCGATCGGGCGAGGTGACCGGACAGTTGCCGGATGTGCTCAGGGAAATTGTGCGCACCCTCAAGTGGCAAGATGAGATGGCTTCCACCACCAAAAAACTTTTGATGTACCCCAGTTTTGTCTTGGTGGTGATCGGTGGCGTGGTGTTTTTCCTGATGATTTATCTGGTACCGCAGTTGGTGGGGTTTTTAACCAACATGGGGCAAACACTGCCACTGCAAACCAAAATGCTGATTGGTTTGTCAAACTTGTTTGTCAACTATTGGTGGGCCATGCTGACCACACCAGTCTTGCTGGTGGTTGGTTTGCTGTCATTGGCGGCAGCGGTGCCCAGTGTGCGCTACAAACTGCACCAGTTCCAGTTGAATCTGCCCTATGTCGGTCCGGTCCTCAAAAAAATCATCCTGGCCCGTTTTGCCGACACCTTTGCGCTGATGTACCGCACCGGTATCCCGATGATCGAAGGGCTGGCGTATTGCCAGGATATTTCAGACAACCTGGTGATTCAGGCAGCGCTCGGTCGGGTCCGCGAACGGGTGCTCAATGGTGCGGCGCTGTCTGACAGTTTTGCCGCTGAACTGTTGTTTCCTTCGTTGGTGATCCGGATGCTCAAGGTGGGTGAATCCACCGGGGCGCTGGATGCGTCGCTGTCCAATATCAGTTATTTTTATACTCGTGACATCAATGAGTCGGTCGGACGGGTTCAGGCCATGATTGAACCTGCCTTGACCGTGGTCATGGGTTTGCTCCTGGGCTGGATCATGATGGCGGTACTCAGCCCGATTTATGACACCATCTCAAAAATGAAAACCTGAATCTGCCATGAAGACGGTGATGCATATTTCCAGCACAGGCGTGCAGTATTGGCGCCGGCAAGCGCACACCTGGCAAGCCTGTGACAGCTTGGCGTCGGGCTCGCTCTGGGTGGTCTGCAATCTGCCCGAAGAAAGTTTTGCTGAAATTGAAATACCACGGATTTTTGGTCGTGACCGGCAAAACTTCATTCACCGTCAATTGTCCAGTCGCTTCCCGGATACGCCCTACCGCACGGTATTGACGCAACCCGGCAGCGGCAGCTTCATGGATCGGTTGGCGCCACCGCGTCAAACCATTTTTGGTGTGGATTCGGCGCAGCGCATCAATGAGGCGCTGGCGGCACATCCGTCTTGCCCAGTCGCCGGGGTCTGGGCCACTTCCATGCTGATGGCGCAACTGAGCGCGCATAAATCACTGCCCAATGAGTTATTTGTGGTGTTGCCAGCCGATGACGGTTTGCGCATTGTGTTCATCAAAAACCAGCTACCGGTTTTGAGTCGCTTGGTGCCTGGGGCAGACCACGCAGCAGAGCAAGCCGCTGAGATCGCCCGAACGGTACGCCATCTGGAAAACAGTCGGGTGTTGGCGCGTTCCAGCGAACCACGCAACGTGCTGCTGCTTGATCAACGGCCAGATATCGAACCCTGGCTGGCGCAAGAGAGGTTGACCCGCGTGCTGGCACCCCCTGCCTGGCGTAAAAAACCGCCCCTTGATTGGCGCTTTGCCCTGTTTGACCTGGCGGTAGCCTCACCAGCCGGGCAGTTGGCCCCCTTGTCACGACGCACCCGATTTGTCGCCAATCGACTCCGTCCCTTGGTTTATGGCGCAGCAGGATTGTGTGTGGGCATTGGGATATGGGCGTCGGTTGGAAGTCTGAACGACATCGCCAGCGGATTGGCCCAACGCAAACTGGTGCAACAACGGGTTGATCTGTTAACCCAGCAAAGCACCGATGTTGAACAAAAAATTGCCGCATTTGGTGTCTCGGCGCAAACCGTGCGCAATGCCGTGGTGCTTGAGCAAGACGAAATTTCGTCCGTGCCCCCGGTGGCCACCCATCTGCATCAATTGTCTGACATCGTTAGCGCTTTTGACCCGGTACGTTTGCACCAATTGGACTGGAAAATTTTGGCGGTGGGGCAACCCGCGTGCGTCAACTCGGCCACGCCAGCACCCGCTGTGAATCCGGCGCAGCCAACTGAGGCAGCCTTGCCAAAACGGGTGATAGAAATCAGTTTCAAGATCAATTGGCCCGATCGGCAAGGCGAAAGAATCCGTAACCAGGGCATCGCCGATTTATCAACCCAACTGGCCAAAATCCAAGGCATCCAACTGCTTGCCGATCCAGCGCAAGGTTTAAAGCTAAACCCGCTCAGTGGCGGTGACACGGCCGCTAAAAAATCGGCTGAAGAATTCCTGACCTGGTGTTTCACCGTGCCAGGTACTACCGCAGCGGCAACGACCGTGCGCCAACCATGAGCTCCTGGCAAACCATCGCGTTGCTAAGCCGGCGCAGTTTGATGACACTGGCCGTGACGCTGGGTGGCATGCTGTTGCTGTACTTTGGTACCCATTTTTTCAGTACCCAGATACAAACCCAACGCAGCCA
>JAQTSL010000287.1 GCA_028711355.1 Rhodoferax sp. | reverse complement strand
CTTGCCGGGTGACACAGAACCCACCAATTGGGTGCGTTTGGCCATGCCCAGTGCTGTGGCACGCCAGCCGCCCAGAATAGGCGCGTCCATCAGCGTCACCGCGCGCACCAGTTCAGGTGCTTTGGCGGCGGCCATCAGGCTCAAAAAACCACCCAGCGAGTGGCCAATAAAATAAACTGGCTGACCCACCTGCTGCACCAGCGGACGCGCGAAGTCCAACAGTTGCTGCACCAGGTGCGGCCAGTTGCTGGTGACCGGGTAGTGTGGGTTGTGGCCAAACTGGTCGATCGCCTTGAGGGCGTAGCCACGCGCGCGAAGCTCCTGAAACAACAGCCCGTAAGTAGGGGCGCCGAAGCTGTTGGCGTGCGAAAAAACGATCAGTGGCCGGCGGCTCGGCATGGCGTCAGATCAGTTTTTCTTCGGGGGTGGCAATTTTTTTCAGCGGGCCACTGCGTTCGGCGTTTTGCATCAATGGCACCGTGGTGTGGCCGCCGTCCCACCTCGGGTCTTCAATGCTGTCGAATACCTCACGCAGCTTGACGCCCCAACTGTTGTGCATCATCCGCAAGTAAGGGTTGTTTTCGTCGATGCAGACCACCTTGTCAGTCTGGAACTGGTTGACCTCATAGACCACCAGATCCAGTGGCAGGCCGACCGACAAGTTGGACTTGAGGGTGGAATCCATCGACACCAGTGCGCATTTGGCCGCCTCGTTCAACGGTGTCGTGGGCGTGATCACGCGGTCGAGCACCGGCTTGCCGTACTTGGATTCGCCAATCTGAAAATACGGTGTCTCGGGTGTCGCCTCGATGAAATTACCGGCCGAATAAACCTGAAACAAGCGCATCCCTTCGCCTTCAATTTGGCCGCCAAAGATCAAGCTGACGTTGAAATCCACGCCGGCCTGCTTGAGCGACGCGGCGTCACGCTCATAAACGTGGCGAATGGCCGCGCCCAGCACCCGCGCGGCGTCAAACATACTATGCGCGTTCCAGATCGTAATTGGCTCGCTGTCTTCGTGTTCTTTGAGCTTTTCCACCTGCAAAATCTCGCGCACCGACTGCGAGATGCTCAGGTTGCCAGCCGACAGCAACACCATGAAACGGTCGCCCGGTTTTTCATAGACAATCATTTTGCGAAAGGTGCTGATCTGGTCCAGACCGGCGTTGGTTCTGGAATCGGACAGGAACACCAGCCCGGCGTTGAGTTTGATGGCGACGCAGTAAGTCATAAATCTACCGAAATGCGGAGGTCTGAGTGTAAGGGGTCGTTTTCGGTTGCTGAACAAGCTTCAGACAATGCCACGACCGTTAAGCATGGCCCCGGTTCGCCCCTGATGCCAAAAAACGGCGAGGCTACTGACCTGCTTTGAGAAACAAATCCTGATCTGGTGCAAAGTTGGCGTGCAGCGGCAGCAGCGCGCCGCCCAGGCCGCGGGCATCAGGGCCAACGTTGCCGGCAATCACGTTGGCGCTCCACAGGCCTTCCCAGTTGTAGCGTTGCAGGGCAACCCGGGTGGCGTTGATCAATTGCGCCAGCAGGGCACGGCTTAAGGCGCCGTCGATCACCACCGCATCGATGTCCAGAAACGCAGTGCCGCTAACCACGGTGTGCGCTAGGGCGTTGGCGGCGGCGCTGACCCAGCCGCTGGTCTCGGTGGCAAACGGGACTTGCTGCGCGCGTTCGTCATAGGCGGCGTGGGGATCGAGCCCGTGGGCGATCAGGCGCTGCTCGAGCTCCCACAGTGAGGCCAGCCGGATCAGTTGGTCGGGTGCCGCGTCAGACGCTCTGCTGGTGCTGGCCAACCCCATCGGCAACGAAGCCACGGCGCCGGCGTTGCCATGCACGCCGCCGTGCAGGCGCGAGTTGATGACCAGCCCGCCGCCGACAAAGGTGTCGATAAATAGGTACAAAAAATTCTTCAGGTCACGCCCGCGCCCGGCCACCAGTTCGGCCACGCACGCCGCCGACGTGTCTTTGGCAAAGCTCACCGGCACCTCGGTCATGCCCTGTACCTGCGCGCGCAGGTCGATCTGGTTCCAGGCCTGCGACTGCGCGTCTGACAGCCCCAGCATCTTGTGCCAACCGCCCAGATGAAACGGTGCCGCCACGCCAACGCCCACCAGCCGGTCCTGCAAATCGCCCAGCTCGTCACGCAGCGATTTCATGTGGGCCTGCATCGCCGGCAGCAGCGTCGTGCTGTCGGGAAAGGCGTAGTCCAGGCTGTGGCGTTGGCGCACCTGGCCGCAAAAGTCCACCAGCAACCAGTCGGCGCTGCGCCGCCCGACCTTGATGCCCATGGCAAACGCGCCGTCGGGGTTGAGCGCCAGTGGGATCGAGGGCTGGCCAATGCGTCCGCGCACGCGCTCCTGCTTGACGACCAGCCCGTCTTCTTCCAGCCGGGTGGTGATCAGGCCAATGGTTTGCGCCGTCAGTCCAGTCAGGCGGGCGATGTCGGCCTTGGGCAGGCTGCCGTTCAGGCGAATGGCCTGTAGCACCACGCGCTCGTTAAACTGGCGCATACCCACGTGGTTGGAGCCACGCGGGCGCAGCAACGCAGGCGGTTCAGTGGCGGGGGCGGGGTGCGGTGTCATGGGCGCAAATTTTCGCCGATGACCCCTTTGCGCAGGATGAAGTTGCCAAACGGCTGCAACTCACCGGTCAACACGAAGGCGTAAGCGGCGCGCGCACGCTCATAAAAAGCATAGCGATCAACGCTCTCTACGCTTTGGCTTGAGAGCATTTCTGGTTTTAACAAATCAATCACTTCGCGCTGCAAGGCAGAGCGGTAACCGTCGGGCTGGCCGCTGACTGCCATGTAGGCCGCGGGGTGCGGCACATCGGCGGCCAGCGGTAGCAGGGTGATGATGGCTGGCACTGTTTGCACCATCGACGCGCCCGGCAGGTGCACTACCGGTTTGCCTGCGGCAAGGCTCATGACGGTGAAGTTGGCATCACACAGCACCAGCGCGTCATCATGCCCCATCGCCATCATGATTTTCAGCAGTTCGGGCGTGAGCAGGGGAGGAATGCCTTTAAGCATGTGAAGACCTTGTGCGCGATGAGAAATTGAACGCCAAAGCCATGGATTGCGGGTGCTGAAACCCCGGACTCGATCCGGGGACGCAATGACGGCTGGTTTTGTCATGCCGGACTTGATCCGGCATCCATGTGCTCTGCATGTCAGGCCAGTGCCTCGGCGGGCAGTTCGTCCACCGTCTTGGCACCGGTCATCACGGCCACGGTGTCGCTCATGCTGATCACCCTGGGGTTGACCACGGCAGCACGTCGGCCCAAGCGCTGGATGTGGATGCGGTCGGCGACCTCAAACACGTGCGGCATATTGTGGCTAATCAAAATCACCGGCAGACCCTTGTCGCGCACGCGACGAATCAGCTCCAGCACCATGTTGCCTTCCTTCACGCCCAGCGCGGCGGTCGGCTCGTCCATGATCACCACGTGCTGCGCGAACGCCGCTGCACGGGCCACGGCCACGCACTGGCGCTGACCGCCAGACAGGGTTTCCACCGCTTGCGTCATCGAGCGGATGCCGACTTTGAGGTCGTTCATGCGGGCAATCGCCTGCTTGAGCATTTCTTTTTTGTCCAGCAGGCGCAGCAGTTGGCCCAAAAAGCCGGGTTTGCACAGCTCGCGCCCCAAAAACAGGTTTTCGGCAATGCTCATGGCCGGGGCCACGGCCAGGTCCTGATAAACAGTTTCGATGCCGGCTCGGCGCGCATCGATCGGTGATTTGAAGTGCACCGTCTTGCCGTCGAGCAGGATTTCACCCTCGTCAGGCACCGATGCTCCTGACAAGGTTTTGATCAGCGACGACTTGCCGGCACCGTTGTCGCCAATCACGGCCAGAATTTCACCGGCGCGCAATTCGAAGTCAGAGCCGTCCAGCGCGGTCACCTGGCCAAAGCGCTTGACGATGCCCTTGGCCTGCATCACCAGCGGTTGGGAAGAGGTATTCGCCATGTCAGTTCTCCAAAATGTTGGGCCGGCACACCGTTGCACCAAGCCCGTGCGCACCACGGATATGGCTTTGCCAGGCCGTCGGTGTGGCCCCGCTTGAGGGGGGTGACGCGAAGCGGCTCAGGGAGTGCTTCATTACTTTGCTCCTTTGCGCGACATTTGGTCGGCAGCCACCGCCAAAATTACCAAAATACCGGTGATCAGCGTCTGATAGACCGAGGCGACACCCATCAGGGTCAGGCCGTTGCGGAACACGCCCACAATCACTGCGCCCACCAGTGAGCCCAAAATAATGCCGCGTCCGCCAAACAGGCTGGTGCCCCCCAGCACCACGGCGGTAATGGCGTCGAGGTTTTCGGTCTGCCCGGCGTTGGGGTCACCGACCCCGGTTCGCGCGACCGATAGCATCGCTGCAATGCCATAGAACAGGCCGGCCAGCGCGTAAACAGTTAGCAAGACTTTATCGACGCTGATACCGGTCAGGCGCGCCGCTTCAGGGTTGTTGCCGACGGCGTACAAATGGCGGCCGGGGGCCGTTTCGCGCAGCACAAACCAGGCCAGCGCGTACAGCACCAGCATCGCCACCGTACCGTAGCTGACTTCGGTGCTGCCAATGTTGAAGGTGTTGCCAAGCAGGGTCATGGCATCTGGCAGATCGGTGATGGTTTGCGACCCGGAATAAATCTGCGTGATGGCAAACGCAATA
>JAQTSL010000286.1 GCA_028711355.1 Rhodoferax sp. | reverse complement strand
GCTGATCAAACGGTCAGACCTGGCAGCACATTCCCAGCACACCGACCCCGTGGTGCTAGACAAAAAGCGCGCGGTAATTGAAGCGGCGTTGGCGCGGGCGCGCGCCAAGCGAGAGGCGCAAACCTAAGCGGCAAGCTTGGCAAACCCCGCCACCACCTCGGGTGGCGCCTGCACCATCTCAATCAAAACGCCCTCACCTGCAATCGGGAATTCTTGGTTGGCTTTGGGGTGCAAAAAGCAGACATCAAAGCCCGCCGCGCCCTTGCGGATGCCGCCCGGCGCAAAGCGCACACCGTGCGCCGTAAGCCACTGCACCGCCGTGGGCAAATCGTCAATCCACAGGCCAACGTGGTTCAAGGGCGTGGCGTGGACGGCGGGCTTTTTGTCGGGGTCCATCGGCTGCATTAAATCAACCTCAACCTTGAACGGACCGCTGCCGATAGCGCAAATGTCTTCGTCAACGTTTTCACGCTCGCTCTGAAAACTGCCGGTCACCTGTAGGCCGAGCATGTCGACCCACAGCTTTTGCAGTCGCGTCTTGCTGGTGCCGCCAATGGCGATTTGCTGGATGCCCAACACTCTGAACGGGCGCTCAACGGTGATGGTGGCCGCACTCATACAAACTCCACAATTGGCTGATCAACCGTCAGGCTTTCGCCCTTGCTGGCCAGCACCTTGCCAACCACACCGTCGGCGCTGGCAAACAGCACGTTTTCCATCTTCATGGCCTCGATCACCGCCACCCGCTCACCCGCCTGCACTTTTTGCCCCACCTGCACCGCCACATCGACCAGCAAACCCGGCATCGGCGAGAGCACGTAGCGGCTCATGTCGGGCGGCGCCTTGAACGGCATCAGCGCGTGCAGCTCGGCCATGCGTGGGGAGACCACCAGCACGTCGATGCGGTAGCCGTTGTGCTGCAAACGCAGTGCCAACGGGTTTTTGGGCGTGCCGCGCTCCACCTGCGCGGTAAAGGGCGTGCCGTTGACGGTGCCCACAATGCAAACGTCATTGAGCCGCGAATGACTGCAAATTTCATAGCTATCAGTGCCTATTCTGACCCGTGCAGAACCGGTTTTGCCAACAAATTCATCAACGTGCACCGGGCTGTAGCTGTTGCTGCCTTGCACTCCCAACGTGACGACCACATAGTCGCTGCCGGCATTGACCGCAAAGCCTGGCAATTGCCCGCTTAAGCCCGCCGCGCGCTCGCGCGATTTGCGTCGCACAAAAGCCGCCAGTGCCAACAAAAAATGGGGGTCTTCATGCGGCACGTCTTCGGCCCTGAATCCGTGCGGATAGTTCTCGGCGATAAACCCGGTGTTGAAGTCGCCCGAGACAAACTTGGGGTGCTGTAGCAGCGCCGCCTGAAACGGAATGCTGCTGGAAATGCCCCGAATCACAAAGCCGTTGAGCGCCTCGCGCATTTTGGCGATGGCATCATTACGGTCCACCCCATGCACGATCAACTTGGCAATCATCGAGTCGTAGTACATCGGAATTTCGCCACCGTCTTGCACGCCGGTGTCCACCCGCACGCCAAACCAGTGGCTGGTGTCGGCCTGGAACATGGTTTGCGTGGGTGGCGCAAAGCGCACCAGGCGGCCGGTAGAGGGCAAAAAATTGCGGTACGGGTCTTCGGCGTTGATGCGGCATTCCATCGCCCAACCGTTGCGTTTAACGTCGACTTGCGTCAGCGGCAGCTTCTCACCGGCGGCCACACGGATCATCAGCTCCACCAGGTCCAGCCCGGTAATGCACTCTGTCACCGGGTGTTCCACCTGCAAACGCGTGTTCATCTCTAGAAAGTAGAAGCTCTGGTCTTTGCCAACGACAAATTCCACCGTACCCGCGCTTTGGTACTTGACCGCCTTGGCCAGCGCCACCGCCTGCTCGCCCATAGCTTTGCGAGTGGCTTCACTGATAAAGGACGAGGGCGCTTCTTCCAGCACCTTTTGGTGGCGCCGTTGCAGCGAGCATTCACGTTCGTTCAAATACACCACATTGCCGAAACTGTCGCCGATCAACTGAATTTCGATGTGGCGCGGCTCTTCAACGTATTTTTCGACAAACACCCGGTCGTCGCCAAAGGCACTGCGCGCCTCGTTACGGCAACTGGTAAAGCCTTCAAACGCCTCTTTGTCGTTGTACGCCACGCGCAAACCCTTGCCACCACCGCCGGCGCTGGCCTTGATCATGACCGGGTAGCCAATGCCCTGGGCGATTTCAACCGCCATCTGGGCGGTTTCGATGGCGCTATTGACACCGGGGATGCAGTTGACCCCGGCCGCACCCGCGAGCTTTTTGGACTCGATCTTGTCGCCCATGGCGGCCATCGAATAGTGCTTGGGGCCGATAAAGACAATGCCTTCTTCTTCAACTCGCTTGGCAAACGCAGCGTTTTCGCTCAAAAAACCATAGCCCGGGTGCAATGCTTCGGCGCCGGTTTGCTTGCACGCAGCAATGATCTTGTCGGCCACCAGATAGCTTTCGCGGCTGGGTGGCGCGCCGATGTTGACCGCTTCGTCGGCCAGCAGCACAAAGCGCGCATCCTTGTCGGCATCTGAATAAACCGCCACGGTTTGGATACCCATTTTTTTGGCGGTGGTGATGACGCGGCAGGCGATTTCACCCCGATTTGCGATCAGTATTTTTTTAAACATGGTTCTTCTCCATCAGGTTGAAATCGCCTGTGTGCGCTGCGCGCACCATGCAATGTAGCTTCGCTGCTGCGCCGCTTTGCGGCTGGTCACCCCGATTTGCGATCAGTATTTTTTTAAACATGGATGGCTCCTATTCGAATATCGGATGTTGTGTTTTGCGCAGGCCAACCCAAACAGCCAGTTCAAGAGCGGGCTGCCTGGGCGCTTTGCGTAGGTAAAGGAAGAGGCCGCAGGCCGGGGGACACGAAGCAAAGTGCCCAGGCTGACCGCGACAGCGAGATACAGTTTCATGCTGTTTTCCTAAATAGTTGAGGACAGAGCTGGTTCACTTCGTGTAACTGCGGTCTGTCCCACAAGTTCTCACAATGGTATGTTCCCGTGCTTGCGCCACGGGTTTTCAAGTTTCTTGTCCTTCAACATCACCAAACTGCGACAGATGCGCTTGCGCGTTTCGTGCGGCAGGATCACGTCGTCAATAAAGCCACGGCTACCGGCCACAAACGGGTTGGCAAAACGGGCTTTGTATTCGGCTTCTTTGGCGGCCAGCTTGGCCGGGTCGCCTTTGTCTTCGCGGAAGATGATTTCCACCGCGCCCTTGGCACCCATCACCGCGATTTCGGCGTTCGGCCAGGCCAGATTGACGTCGCCGCGCAGGTGCTTGGAGCTCATCACGTCATAGGCGCCACCGTAGGCTTTGCGGGTGATGACGGTGATCTTGGGCACGGTGCATTCGGCAAACGCGTAGAGCAGCTTGGCGCCGTGCTTGATGATGCCGCCGTACTCTTGCGTGGTGCCGGGCATAAAACCGGGCACATCGACAAACGTAATCACCGGGATGCCATAGGCATCGCAAAAACGCACAAAACGCGCCGCCTTGATGCTGCTCTTGATGTCCAGGCAGCCGGCCAGCACCAGCGGCTGGTTGGCCACAATGCCCACCGTTTGGCCGTCCATGCGGGCAAAACCGATCAGGATATTTTTGGCGTATTCAGGTTGCAGCTCAAAAAAGTCGCCGTCATCGACCGTTTTGAGGATCAGCTCTTTCATGTCGTAGGGCTTGTTAGGGTTATCTGGCACCAGCGTGTCCAGGCTCAGGTCGGCGCGGCCGCTGGGGTCGCCGCTGGGGCGCACCGGGGCTTTTTCGCGGTTGTTCAGCGGCAGGTAGTTGTACAGACGGCGCAGCATCAACAATGCCTCCACGTCGTTTTCAAACGCCAGGTCGGCCACACCACTCTTGCTGTTGTGCGTAACGGCACCGCCCAGCTCTTCGGCAGTCACCTCCTCGTGCGTCACGGTCTTGACGACCTCTGGGCCAGTGACAAACATATAGCTGGTGTCCTTGACCATGAAGATAAAGTCGGTCATGGCCGGGCTATAGACCGCGCCACCCGCGCACGGACCCATGATCATGCTGATCTGCGGAATCACCCCGCTGGCCATCACGTTGCGCTGAAACACATCCGCGTAGCCGCCCAAGCTGGCCACACCCTCTTGAATGCGCGCGCCGCCTGAGTCGTTCAGGCCGATCACCGGCGCGCCCATCTTCATCGCCTGGTCCATCACCTTGCAGATTTTTTCAGCGTGCGCCTCCGACAAGGCACCGCCAAACACGGTGAAGTCTTGGCTAAACACAAACACCAGGCGGCCATTGATCATGCCGTAGCCGGTGACCACACCGTCGCCGGGAATCTTCTGGTCTTGCATGCCAAAGTCGGAGCAACGGTGCTCGACAAACATATCCCATTCTTCAAACGTGCCTTCGTCCAGCAGCACCTCCAGCCGCTCACGCGCGGTGAGTTTGCCTTTTTTGTGCTGCGCGTCGATGCGCTTTTGTCCCCCGCCCAGGCGGGCGAGTTGGCGTTTTTTTTCCAGTTGTTCTAGGATGTCGTGCATGATTTTGTCCTTCTCGGGTCGATCTAAAATGTTGCAAGTTGATATAAATTAAATAGCAGCTTATGCTTTGCTGGTCTGTGCTGCAAGCATATTTCTTGCTGCGGTGGAGGCGGCCAGGCGGCCCTCAAGTACATCCTGG
>JAQTSL010000285.1 GCA_028711355.1 Rhodoferax sp. | reverse complement strand
CGTCAACAATTTCGTCTTTGAACTTGCCCGCGTCTTGCGCGGCGGCGGCCTTTTGCTGGCTGGCCAGCGCCAGCGCGTCTTGCATTTCACGGGTGATGCCGTATTGCTTGTTGACGTTTTCAGCGGTCACACCCATGTGGTAGTTGTTATAGATGTCCCACAGGCCGTCAAAGATCATGCTGTCAACCAGCTTCCAGTCGCCCATGCGTTGGCCGTCGCGGCTGCCAGGCAGCACGTGGGGTGCAGCGCTCATGTTTTCTTGACCGCCGGCAATAACGATGTCGCTGTCACCGGTGGCAACCGCCTGGTACGCCAGTGCCACGGCCTTCAGGCCAGAGCCGCAGACGCAGTTGACGGTAAGTGCGGGGGCTTCTTTGGCGATGCCGCTTTTCAGCAGTGCCTGGCGCGCCGGGTTTTGACCGAGCCCAGCGGTGAGCACGTTGCCCAAAATCACTTCACCAATCTGGTCAGCGCCGACGCCGGTTTTGGCGAGCAGCGCCTTGATGACGGTTGCGCCCAGTTCAGGGGCAGCAATTTTGGCCAGTGATCCGCCAAATTTGCCTACAGCGGTACGAGCGGCTGAAACGATAACGATGTCTTCCATGATGTCTCCTCAGGGTCCAGGTTAAAAAAGAATGAAATGAAAATGAACGATCAAGCCTTGGCCAGCACGTAGCGGCCGGGCGCGGGCTCAATCGCCTTGTGCTTGCTGTTGCCATACGCCTTGGGCGCAGCAATCTGCTTGCCACCTTGGCTGGCCAGCCAGTCGGACCAGTCGGTCCACCAACTGCCTGGGAATTCGGTAGCGCCCTCAAGCCACTGGGCATGGCTCTTGGGAAACTTGCCGTCGGCGCGAATCCAGTGGCTGCGTTTGCCCTTGGAGGGCGGGTTGATCACGCCAGCAATGTGGCCCGATGCACCCATCACAAAACGCCTGTTGCCCGGCAGGTACTGGGTGGAGGCGTAGGCGCCGCCAATCGGCACGATATGGTCTTCGCGCGAGCCGTAAATAAAAACCGGAATATCAACCTTGCCAAGATCAACTTTTTGACCGCAGACGGTGGTCTTGCCCGGCTTGGTCAGATTGTTTTCAAGGTAGGTATTGCGCAGATACCAGGCGTAAAACGGGCCCGGCAGGTTGGTGCTGTCGCTGTTCCAGTACAGCAGGTCAAACGCGGGCGGTGTTTCACCCTTGAGGTAGTTGCCCACCACGTAGTTCCAGACCAGGTCGTTGGGGCGCAAAAAGGCAAAAGTTGAACCCATGTCATTGCCCTTCATCAGGCCGCCCTTGCCCATTTCTTGTTCTCGGTATTTGACAAACTTTTCGTCAATAAAGACATCCAGCACACCAGTGTCGGCAAAGTCGAGCATCGACGTCAGAAAGGTAGCGCTGGCCACCGGCTTTTCGCCGCGCGCGGCCAGCACCGCCAGCGCCGTGCCGAGCATGGTGCCGCCGACACAAAAGCCCAACGCGTTGATGGTCTTGGCACCGGTCACCTGTTGCGTGACGCTGATCGCCTTGATGACCGCGTGTTCAATAAAGTCGTCCCAGGTGGCCTTGGCCATGGAGGCGTCGGGGTTGCGCCAGCTCACGATAAAAGTGCGGTGGCCTTGCGCAACCGCGTAGCGCACCAGCGAATTTTCTGGCTGCAAGTCCAGGATGTAGTATTTATTGATGCTGGGTGGCACCATCAAAAACGGCCTTTCATAGACCTTGGCGGTCAGTGGCTTGTATTCGATGAGCTGGAAAAAGTCATTTTCAAACACCACCGCGCCTTCCGTGGTGGCAACGTTCTTGCCCACGGTAAACAGACTTTCATCGGTCATCGACACGTGGCCTTGCTGCATGTCGTGCAACAGGTTCTGGATGCCCTTGCTGATGCTTTCGCCCTTGGTTTCAATGGCTTTCTTTTGCGCTTCGGCGTTGAACAGCATGAAGTTGCTGGGCGAGGTAGCGGCATTGAGCTGTTCCACGGTAAAACGCAGTCGGGCACGCGTTTTGGCGTTGGTTTGCACCGCATCGACCAACTGCATCAGCGTCTTGGCGTTGAGCAAGTACAGCGCCGCAGAAAACGCCGCCATCGGATTGGCCGACCAGGCTGGGGCGGCAAAACGACGGTCAGAGATTTCTATTTGGCCTTGCAGGCTTTGCGCCCACAGTTCACCCGCTTCTTGCAAATACTGCTGTTGCAGCGTCTGCAACTTTTGCGGGTCAAAGGTGATTTTGGGGGCAGTGGCCTGCGTTTGCACGCCCAACAGCGGTGCGCCAGCCTGGCCCAAATCCATGTTCTGAAAAGACTCAAACATCTTGCCGAACGAGTCGGTCATGGTTTGCTGAAATTGCTGCGCGCTTTGTTGCCAAAGTTGTTTGACGTCACTGTTCATTGATTTCCCTCGTTGTGGGCCGGTTTGCTGACAAACCGCGAGTATCGACGATTGATGCTTCGGTTAACTGACATCTGCAATTTCCAGAGCAAAAAGCGCGTGAATCCGTATCGCATCAAAAAACAGACGCCCTTCAAAACCAGCACCCTTGATTACATTTTCCAGACACTGGCAGCAAAACGTCCGCTAACGCCATCACGACGGTGCGAAAAGAAGGTTGTGGCGTTGGCTACCGTACACCAGAGCGGGCTGCTGTCGTTGCCGTAGATCTGGCGGATACCCGCCGCGCGCAAGCGCTGCCGCGCCAAGCCTGCCAGATCGGCCAGCCATTTGCCACTGGCCAGCGCTGTAAAGCAAGGCGCAGCTTGCCCGTCGGCCGCGACAAACGCAGTGCGCACTTCGGCCCCCACTTCAAACGCTTGTGGACCGATACACGGGCCTAACCAAGCTATTACTTCGGGAAAAAAGGGAGAAAAGGAAGGAAAAAAGGGGACGCTACCCTTTTTCTTCAAAAAAGGGTAGCGTCCCCTTTTTTCCCTCAAAGTTTTTTCCAGTACGCCAACCCCGCCCGACCCCGCCAGACCGCGCCAACCGGCGTGCGCAGCGGCGACCCAGTCGCCGGTGGTCGTGGTCAACAACACCGGCAAGCAGTCGGCCACCATGACGGTGCAGGCAACACCCGATACGCTGGTGATGCAGGCGTCGGCCACGCAGGCGTCAGGTGTAGCTGCGTCCAGTTGCAGCACCTGGGTGCCGTGTACCTGCTGCAAAAACACCGGCCTGGCTTGCAAGGATTGCTGAAAGATGGCCCGATTTGCCGCCACGTGCGCCGGGTCATCGCCGACATGGTCGCCCAGGTTCAGGCTGGCATACGGCGCAGAAGATACACCACCAGTGCGCGTGCTGCACACGGCCCGCACCCCGGCAGGCGCTGGCCAGTCGGGCACCAACCAGCCGTCACGCCCACCTTCACGCATAGGCGGCGCGCGCCTTGGCCAGCGCTTGCAGCAGCTTGTGGTGCAGCTCGCAGCCATCCAATGCCAGGCCGGGCGCACTCAGGCCCATGAAGCGGTCTTCTTGCATGATCAGCGCGTGCGCCTGCGCCAGCGGCCCGGCACCGTAGAGCAGCGCCAACGCGTCCAGGTACGGCGCGCTGTCGCCCATGTCCGACAGTTGAATCAGGTTGCGGATGCAGGCATAGACCTGGCGGCGCTGCGGATTGATCTGGTCAAAGTTCAAAATCCAGTCGCAGCCTTCCAGCGTCAATGCCTCGTCGCCAACTGCCAGCGCCAGCAGGGTTTTGAGCTCGCCCAGGCGCAAGTCGGCCCAGAACGAACCGGCATCGGCCGCCAGCCCAACCAGCCCCGCCACCGGGCGGTGCTCGGCCAGATTCGATTCGTTCAGGGTGGCCAGCAAGTCGCTGCATTCCTGGTCGTCCAGGTCGGTCAGGTTCAGAATGGCCTCACGCATCGGGTTGACGAGGCTGTTGTTTTCAAACTCGAGGTCGTCGATCGGGTAAATCTCGGACAGGCCCGGCACCAAAATGCGGCAGGCAACCACGCCCAGGTGGGTGAACTCGGCGACATAAATGTCGTGACCGTCGGCGTGCAGGCGCTGCACGCACCAGGCGTCGTCTTCAGCCGTGCTGGTGCTGCTAAAGTTCCAGTCAACAAAGTCAAAGTCAGGCGTATCACCCAAAAACTTCCAGTGAATGACACCGCTCGAATCGACAAAATGAATTTCGATGTTGGTCGAACTGGCGGTTTCTTCCAGATCAAAGCCCGGCGCCGGAAAGCCCGCCAGTGCATCCAGCGCCCGGCCCTGCAACAGCTCGGTCAGGGACCGCTCCAGCGCCACCTCAAAGCGCGGGTGCGCGCCAAAGCTGGCAAAGCAGCCCTGATCGGCCGGGTTCAACAGTGTCACGTTCATCACCGGGTACTGGCCACCGAGCGACGCGTCTTTGACCAAAATGCCAAAACCAGCCTCACGCAATGCGGCGATCCCCTTGGCGATGCGCGGGTAGCGTGCGATCACTGCTTCGGGCACGTCGGGCAGACACAGGCCCTGGCTGATGATGCGCGCCTTGACGGATCGTTCAAAAATCTCGGACAAGGCCTGGGCACGCGCTTCATGCGGCGTGTTGCCGGCCGACATACCGTTGCTGACGTACAGGTTGCCGATGATGTTGACCGGGAAATAGACGGTGGCGCCGTCGCGTTGGCGCACATAGGGAATGGCGCAAATGCCACGCTCGTCATTGCCAGAATTGAAGTCCACCAAACTGCTGGCCTCGACATTGCCCTGCGGGTTGTA
>JAQTSL010000284.1 GCA_028711355.1 Rhodoferax sp. | reverse complement strand
GGCATGCCCGGCGTGACAGCCTGGTATGGGCTGGTCAAGATCATTGAGCCAAAGGCGGGGGAAACCATGGTGGTGAGTGCCGCCACCGGCGCGGTGGGCAGTGCCTTTGGCGCGTTGGCCAAGGCGCGCGGCTGCCGTGTGGTGGGCATTGCGGGTGGGCCTGATAAGTGCAAGTACGCAGTCGATGAGCTGGGTTTTGACGAATGCATCGACTACAAACTGCACCCGCACGTCGGGTCACTGGCCAAAGCGCTCAGGGTGGCGTGCCCGGCCGGCATCGACGGTTATTTTGAAAACGTCGGCGGCATGATTCTGGACGCGGTGTTGCTGCGCATGAACGCGTTTGGCCGCATTGCGGTGTGCGGCATGATCGCTGGCTACAACGGAGAGCCGCTACCCATGACCAACCCGGCGCTGATTCTGGTGAACCGGCTGAAGGTGCAGGGTTTTATCGTCAGCGAGCATATGGAAGTCTGGCCTGAGGCACTGAAAGAATTGGGCACGCTGGTCGCCACGGGCAAACTGCGCCCGCGCGAATCAGTGGCGCAGGGTATTGCAGCGGCCCCCGAAGCGTTTTTGGGCCTGCTCAAGGGCAAAAACTTTGGCAAGCAGTTGGTCAAGTTGATTTAGCGTTGGGACACCCCATGTCTGCGTTGATCCTGCATCACTACCCGATGTCGCCGTTTTCGGAAAAAACCCGCGCGGTGCTGGGCTACAAGCAACTGGCGTGGCACTCGGTCATCATCCCCAGCGTGATGCCTAAACCCGATCTGACGGCGCTGACCGGTGGCTACCGCAAGACGCCAGTGCTGCAAATCGGTGCCGACGTGTATTGCGACACAGCGCTGATCTGTGAGGTGCTGGAAAACTTTAAGCCCACACCCGCGTTGTATCCAGAGGGTAAAAAGGGCCTGGCGCACACGCTGGCGCAATGGGCCGACAGCACGCTGTTTTGGGCCGCCATGGGTTACAACATGCAAAAACCCGGCCTGGCCGAGCTGTTTGCCAACGCACCGCCAGAGGCCGTGCAAGCTTTTGCCGCCGACCGCGCCGCCATGGCGCAAGGCATGACCCGCGTGCGCGCAGCAGACGCCACCAGCGCTTACAAGTCGTATCTGCGCCGCCTGGCCGACATGCTGGACGGGCAAGACTTTTTGCTTGGGGCAACACCGTGCATTGCCGACTTTGCCGCTTACCACCCGCTGTGGTTTACCCGCACGCGCACGCCGGGACTGGCCTCAATTTTCGCGACCACCCCCGGTGTACTGGCCTGGATGGACCGCATCGCGGCTTTGGGTCAGGGTCAGATGAGCAAGCTGTCTGCGACAGACGCCATAGCTGTTTGTGCAGCAGCGACGGGCGCTACAAGCCAAACTTATTTTCAGGACGATCACGGCATCCCATTGGGTAGCTGCGTCAGCGTGGCGGCCGAAAGCTTTGGCAGCGAACCCACGCCGGGTGTGCTGGTGGCCGCCACGCGCACGCGCTACACACTGCGCCGCGAAGACGCGCGTGCTGGTGTGGTGCACGTGCACTTTCCACGCGTCGGTTATATGCTCAGGGCAGAGGTGACAGCATGACATTCAAACTGTGGTCGATTGGTGGCCGCGGTGGCGCGGCAAGCGCGCGCGCCGACGTGCCGGTGTGGCGGCTGATGGCGTTTGACGATCTGCGCGTGGGCGAGCTCTACGAGGTGCTGCGCCTGCGCAGCGAGGTGTTTGTGGTGGAGCAAGAGTGCCTGTTTCAGGACATGGATGGCGCCGACCGCCAGGCGATGCACCTGCTCGGGGTGCAGCATGGGGAGCTGCGGGCTTATGCGCGCTGTTTTGCTGCCGGGGTCAAGTTTCCCGAGGCCAGTTTTGGCCGGGTGCTGACGCGTTTGAGTGCGCGGGGCACAGGGCTGGGCCACGCGCTGATTGACCAGGCCATTGCCGCCATCAACCAGGTCTGGGGGCCGCAAGCGATTCGTATTGGTGCGCAGATGCAACTGGCGGGTTTTTATGGCGAGCATGGGTTTGTGGATGTGGGCAAAACTTATCTGGAAGACGGTATCCCGCATCTGGAAATGCTGCGGGCGGTGTGATGTTGAACCCGCACGGCGGCAGTCTTTGGCGGCCTCCTCATGCTGGAGTACCAGAAATCGTCGGCCGCCAAAGCCAGCCACCGCGCTGTACGCTATGAGGTCATGCACTTGCTGCGATAACGCTAGCCGGATGGGCTCCAGGGGTGAGTGCCGATTTCTGGTACCCCAGCATGAGGTGCTTGCCCCTGGGGCCCATCCGGCGGGTTTGAACCGAGAAAATCCATTAGGCGGGTCTTCGACCCTGCACCGCGGCTGGCGGCCGATTTGCGGTCATTTTGGACGGTCATTCGTTGTTCATAGCCGAGCTATGAACGCCTCACGCCCGCCCAAACTGCCTCGCAACTCGCCTCACCATCCATCTGTGCCCTAATGGATTTTCTCGGTTGAACTCTACTTTAGATGGAACGAAGGACGAAGATGATTAGTAATTTCAACGGTAAAACAGCAGTGCTGACCGGTGCTGGCTCCGGCTTTGGGCTGGAAATGGCGCGCATTGGGGCCCGGCTGGGCATGAACTTGGTACTGGCCGACGTGCAGCAAGACGCGCTGGAGGCTGCCGCCACCGAGCTGCAGGCCGCCGGTGCGCCGGTGCTGGCGCGGCGTGTCGATGTAGCGCACGCCGAACAGGTTGAGGCGCTGGGCCGGGCCACGTATGAGCGTTTTGGCGCGCCGCACCTCATTTTCAACAACGCCGGTGTCGCCAGCGGCGGTCTGATTTGGGAAAACACCGCCGCCGATTGGGCCTGGGTGCTGGGCGTGAACCTGATGGGCGTGGCGCACGGCGTGCGCGTGTTCACACCAATGATGCTGGCCGCCGCCAAGGCCGACCCGGCGTATTGCGGTCACATCGTCAACACGGCCAGCATGGCGGGGTTGCTCAACGCGCCCAACATGGGCGTTTATAACGCCAGCAAACACGCCGTGGTGTCGATCAGCGAAACCTTGTTCCAGGACTTGGCGCTGGTGACTGATCAGATCGGTGCCTCGGTGCTGTGCCCGTACTTTGTGCCCACTGGCATCAGCCAGAGCCACCGCAACCGCCCGGCCGACCAGCCGGGTGTCAGCCTGAGCGCCAAGCCCACGCGCAGCCAGATGATCAGCCAGGCGATGAGTGACAAGGCGGTCAGTTCGGGCAAGGTCAGCGCGGCCGAAGTGGCGCAGAAAGTGTTTGACGCCGTGGCTGGCAACCAGTTTTACATCTTGAGTCACCCGCATATGCTGGCCGGGGTGGAACAACGTCTGAAAGACATTGTGGGCCTGGCCAACCCGAGCGATCCATTTGCCGCCAAACCGCACATCGGGCAGGAGCTGCGGCAACGCCTGCGCGGCGCCTGAGGCTGGAGTTACCCCTGTTGCTGCTGGCGTAGCAGCGTCAGCAGCGCCGCCTGGCGGATCGGCTTGTGAAAATAGAAGCCCTGAAAAATCTCGCAACCGGCTTGTTCCAGATAACGCTTCTGGACTTCGGTTTCGACCCCTTCGGCCACCAGCTTGAGGCCCAGCCCTTTGGCAATTGAGATGATCGCCAGCACCACTGGGTACTGCAATGTTTCGTCTTCGATTGGCACCACGAACGAGCGGTCGATCTTGAGGATATGGATCGGAAACAGGTGCAAGTACGACAGTGACGAATAGCCGGTGCCAAAGTCGTCGATGGCCACTTCCACGCCCAGTTGACACAGCTTGTTGAGCTGCTCGATGGCAGCCAGCGGGTTGCGGATGCAGATGTTTTCGGTGACTTCGACTTCAACCTGTTGTGGCAGTATCTGGTGGCGCTCCAGCGCGTTCTTGAGTTTGTCAAAAAAATCGCCGCGCTGCAGGTAGTGTGGAGACAGGTTGATCGACATACCGATGCGCTCAAGCCCAAGCTCGTTCCATTGCAGCAGGTCGCGGCAGACCGCTTCAAGCATCCAGTCGCTCAGGTCGATGATCAGGCCGGTTTCTTCAGCGAACGGCAAAAACTCTCCGGCACCCAGAAAACCGCGTTGCGGATGGTTCCAGCGCATCAGCGCTTCGGCACTGCTGATTTTGCCGGTGTGCACGTTGACCTGCGGTTGGTAGTACATCTCCAGCTCGCCCCGCGTCAACGCCTGGCGCAGGTCGTTTTCGAGAATCACTTTGTTGGACGACAGGCTAACCATCACCGGGTCAAAAAACGCCAGGCTGTTGCGCCCGTGTGACTTGACCGAATGCATCGCCATGTCGGCGTTGCGGATCAGCTCGTTAGCGTTATCGCCGTCGGTTGGATAGAACGCAATGCCGATGCTGGCGGTGACGTGAATCGTGTGCGTGCCGATCAGGAATTCGCAGCGCAGGCTGTCCAGCAGCGCCTGGGCCACCCGTTCGGCGTCGGCGGGTTCGGCCAGTTCGGGCAGTACCAGGTTGAATTCGTCGCTGCCAAAACGTGACAGCGTGTCGCCCGATCGCAGGCAGCTCTGGAGCCGCAGGGTGAGCTGTTGCAGCAATTCGTCACCGACATGCAGGCCGAGTGAATCATTGATGGTCTTGAAACGGTCCAGATCCAGGAACAGCACCGCAAATCCGCGCACCTCGCCGCGCCGGAATCGGGTCAGTACGCGCCCCAAACGATCGAGCAGGTAGGCACGATTGGGCAGTCCA